>DATNCC010000130.1:0-5654 GCA_035571735.1 Dongiaceae bacterium
CAATCATCGCTCAAACGCCCCAAAGCGGCGAGCGCGTAGATTGTGGCACTGTAGTGGGAGTAACAATGAGCGGAGAAGATCCTAAACGTACAGTCTCAAAACCTCACCGGTAACGGCTAGAGGGCGACCAGCTCGGCGAGCTTGGCCGCGACGAGTGCCATCGGCTCTTCTGCGGTGCTCAGGCCGCTTCGCGAGCCGAGCAGGGGGCTGACTTCGCGGAGAGCTTCATACGTCGTGCCGTGCACGATGGGAACGAGCAGATCACGCGCCAAGAGCGCCGAAAGCTCCTTGTCGGCAATGCCTTCACCTTCGAGGCGGCGCAGCAGCGCAGGGGTTACCAGCACGATCCCGACTCGCGACTTCGCCAATCCCTTATCGATTTCGCGGAGCAAAGTCGCACCGAGGAGGACGTCCTTCTCGCTGAACCAAACCGAGACACCGCGTGACTCGAGCAGATCGTGCAGCTCCTGGGCGGCCCCTTTCCGGTCGTCCCACGCGTGGCAAAGAAAAACGTCTCGAAGGTCAGGCACGGACGCTCGCTTCTCGACGTTTTCGCGGACCGGCGTGAGCGTCCGCACCTCGGCAGACGTGTACACCACGGACGAACCTGCTCGCGACCAGCGCGGCCTTATGCTGCTGCCGGACCCGCCGACGCTGCTCCGGCCGCCCCAGCTGCTCCCGCTGCTCCCCGACGAGGAGTAGGGTGCGGAGTAGGACGAATATGAACCGTAGCCGCGAGAGCGGCTACTACATACGGGGCAGGCCGCTGCCCCGCTCGCTGTGCGATGTCCATTTACTGGTGCTGTGCATCTAGCCATGTCGTAATCCTCCCATTTTGTAATCGCTATTTCATCTACTCTTCTAGCCTAACGGGCCGGGAGATCACCTGCCGGGTTTCTGGGCAGGTGCATCTTCCTGGTTGAAAGCCGCTCTAAAATTCTCCGGGCAGTCGTTGATCTCGGCCATTAATTTCTTTGCTCACACTTTCGAACAACTTCTTGATCTCTGTAGATGCTGTGAATTTCAAAGTATGAGTCATGGGGATAAGCTTCGGATCTGACTTTTCATGTGTTACATCTTTACAATCTAACTCTTTAAGCAACTCCGCGATCAGACTTATTTTGTGTCCTGCGTTGGCTGTGCGCAATGCAAAGTTGTTGTCATCGAAATGATGTCCGTACCGAGCGTATGCCCCTGCCAAATATGGAAGCTTTGCTGTTTTATCTTGCCCCTGGAAAACATCCATCGAAATGAATGCTTCAACCATGCGAACATATGGCCCGTTTGGGTTTTTATGAGGTTTGATCATTGTGTGTGAGTTGTCGAATGAATACCGATACATGCTATTAATGCGCTGATATAGTTCTGGAGAGTGGAATGAAATGTGACCACCCTCAGATATTTCTTTCCTGATTTCGGTATGGATCGACTCCTCCGCAACAAGAAGTCTCAGGTATTTCTCAAAGACTTGAGAAGCTTGAACTTCTGACGAGTAAAAGCTCGAAACGCCATCAGCATCCTTCTCGATTATCGCTCTTCCCATGTATTCATCCAGGCACCCCAAGATGAAAAATATGGTTTTAACTCCGGGCAGGACATCTTCATTTTCAGAGTTACGATTTTCCTGACCAAAAGCAGAAGTCGCGAAGAATAGCAAAGGGAGCAAAGCGGCGATTATCAATTTTTTCATTTTATCCTTTCAACTAGTTATTCACCAGTTCGCGCGCGCGTGAACTGGTGATCTGCCCAAATAGAACATTTAAACAGTGATCATGAAAACCCGGCCTCGCAGTTTTTCCAGTTCCAGAAGCATGCCGGTTTTCTGATCGGCAGTCATGCCGGCAGCGACATGACGCCTTTCCAAAAAACACAAAAGCCGCTTCAGTCAGCAAACGTGCTGAGCAAAGCGGCTATTCTTCAAAAGCAAAACAGGCTGTCATGTAGCCCTCATTAAAACACCGGAACAATGCCGGAAAATCATTCAAGATTATGCAGAGTTAATACGCCATTGTCACATTAAAGTCAATCGCCTTTTCCTTTTCTAGGCCGCGCCCGGATCGGCTTGATGACCGTGGTCAAACCTACACATTTTACTTTGTCAAGAGTGTAGGTTTGACGCCACTGGTTCTCCAAGTTAATTCATTTACTGCAGGACGACGGAAGTTGAATTCGGCTTTTCATCCAGAGCTAACCACCCTACTTTTTCCCATTTTTTGTAGTTAATGAAATTGACCGAATTAGGATCGAAACATAACTGCAAAAGAACGCTTTCAACATACCAGCCTGGCTTGTTACCAGTATTATCGTGACACAATTCCATAATGCAATCGCGAGCATCTTGTAAGGTGAAATAACCATCTACCTCTTGATTAATCTGATAGATGAATGTATTTGTATTGCCGCACTCGAAGCGGTCCTTCGCTACATCCCCCAAGCTGTCCAATGACAGTTTCAAATTCCCCATTCTAAACGTGACGTTTGCGTCCGTTCCGGCGTTTTTCCGGCCTCCAGTCTTGATTTGAATGAGAAGTCTGCGAACGAGCGCTTCACTTTGCTCGTCTTTTGTTTCCAATTCATAAGCATTGTCTCGATGTTCTGGCATTTTAAACCTCCCAATTATAGTAAAATATTGTTCTTTCCTTCACGCTTCTTTCCAGCCTCTCTCCGCCAGCTGTGCCTCAACCTCCTCCCCCCAAGGTAGTCAGGGAACGTTAGTGTAAGCCATCAAAGCATCCCATGATTATCCCGGATATAACGGTGTGGGGGCTGACCTGACGGCTTCATTGTTCAGGTCTGGCAGCCTAGTTATGGCATAGTTACTTGTGAAACATTCTCACAATACCCATTAAAAGAGTTCCCGTAAGTCCCATCATTAAAACTGCGATACCGGTTAACTTGAAGCCTCTATCGGCACTCAGCCCCCCCCAATCACACCGGCCAAATATAGTCACCACTACTCCAGCACCACAAACCCCGCCGCTGGCACCTCCAATTCAACCGCCGCAACATCCCCCGCAGCCCCCTTACGCTGCACCATCAGCACTGCGCCCTTGTCGGCATTCCTCGTCGAATAGACACATTTCAACCTGCTCCCCGCCGGATGCAACCCGGCATCCACCAGCACCCAAGCCGTACGCACCGCGACCGGATCGGTATTGACGGCAACCAGCATCTCCTTTTTGTCGAGAATCCGAGACCAGGCCACCACCGACCGCAGTCGCCCCCCCACCTTTGCCGGCAGGCCGAAATCGACCCCGTTACCGGAAATCTCCCGCAGATACTGGCGGCCCCGGCGGAGCACGAGCTTTTCCTCCCTGAGCTTGAGGATCTCGGCCAGCTCGCGGAAGAGATCGCTGTTCTCGTCGAAGAAATGACGCTCTTTGGAACGAAATGCGCCAAATTGGCCGCCGAACATGGTTTCGCGGATGTAGCGGTCCGCCCCGTTACCGTCACCCCGTCCGTCGAAGCGCTGCTCAGTGCCGTAGTAGATGCAGGGGATGCCGAGGGTCATGGCGTTCAAGGCCAGGGCGCCGAGGGCCAACTTGCCGCCGTCGCCCGTCGCGCAGAAGCGGGCCTTGTGCTCCCCTTTGCAGACCTGGTCGTGGTCGTTGATCATGGTCACCACCTTGTCCTTGAACCAGGTATGGGAATCTTTTCCTACCAGAAGAGAGTTGCGGAAGAGGTTGAAATACTCCTCCGGATTGGTATCCCCTTTCATCAGTCCTTCCAGCTTGAGCTGCACGTCGTCAATGCCGAGGGCTGCGTCCAATCCGGTCGCCTCCATAGTATCAAAGGCCCGCTCTCTGCCACCGGTAATCTCCCCCACCAGAAAGAAGTTTTCTTTGCCGATGGTCTGGGCAAACTCCTTGATGGTCGAGACGAAGAAGCGCGTTGCTCCGACGTCCATATGCTTTACCGTGTCAATGCGGTAGCCGTCGATGTCGGCAGCGGCGATCCAGTATTTGTAAACCTCGCAGAGACTCAGCAGCGCCGGAGAGGGGGTGTAACTGCTGTCAGCCTCGTAGCCGTGATTGACATCCTTCAGGTCGAAGAAGTCCCCTTCCCGGAACTCAGGATCGTAGTCCCAGTTTTTGATCCGCCCCTTCCGGGAGAAGTAGCCGGGATTCTGGAATTCTACGGGCCAGACCGCGTCATCCCTCCCCACTGGCAACGGATTCTGCACATAGTTCCGGAACGCGAGGCTTGCCGCCCCCTGCTTGTCGTTGAACCCAGCCACCGGATAGGTTCCCCCGCGCCAGGGGGGCTCGCCGTTCTCCGCGGCGTAGGAAAAGACATTTCCGGTATGGTTGAGGATGATGTCGAGGATAACGTAGATGCCGCTTTCATGGGCGGTCCGTACCAACTTCTGAAGGTCCTCGACGCTGCCGAATTTCGGCTCCACGGAGAGGAAATCCTGGATGCCGTAGCCGTGATAGGTCTGCTGGAAGAATACCTGCTTGAAGATCGGGCTGAGCCAAAGAGCGGTTACCCCCATCCGCTTCAGGTATCCCATCTTGCCGGTGAGGCCCTTAAGATTGCCGCCGCACCATTTCCCCCCTGCATCCTGCCAAGCCGCCGCTCCTGCCGGGGTGGCCACGGCGCTGCCGTTATCGGCCGCCGGGTTGTATGGTGGAGTTTTGCCGCCCGCAACCAGCTTTCCCCTCTTGTCTTTATACCCCTGTTCCTTGCCGTCGGAAAAACGGTCGAGGAGCAGGAAATAAAGCACCTGGTCCTCCCACGCCCGGGGTGATTGTTGAAACTCCTTGCCGGCGCACAGCGCCGCAAAATCAATGTCGCTCACTCGTTCCATGATCAAGTTCCCCCTTATGTTAGAGTTAATTTTACGGTGTCATTTTCGCGATATATATAGATTTTGTTAATTAATGTCAACTAAATTTTAGCCGGTTTTTTGCATGTGGTCAGGTGGATGGTTTTGGAACTGAAAATGCCGGAAAGGGCAATAAAAAACGAGAGTTCCATGCATGCGGAACTCCCGTTTTTTGTTCTTTCGCTTTGAGAAATTGTACTTACGTCTTCACCCGGATCGGCATGATGACCGTGGTAAGTCCGTCCCACTGCAGGCGACGCTGGATGGCGAAAGCGGTCTCGTTGTGCAGCAGGCGGTGGTAGAACTTCTCCAGGCGGAAGGTGATCTGGCCGGTGAATACCGTGGAGCGGGGGAACTCTTCGGCCACCTCCTTGCAGAGCTCCACCGCACTTTCGACCACGTCGGTGGCCAGCGCGGTGCGGAAATCGGCGGCAAAGCCGAGCTTGTGCGCCAGGGCCACGTATTTTCCCAGACTTGCCTGCACCGAGGCTTCCAGAGCCTCGACCTCCTCTGCCCCCTTGAAGGAACCGGAATCGATCATGGCTACCGAGACGAAGATCACGTTTTTGTAGGTCCTGGGAAAGGTGGAAATAATAGAAAAGAGTGTATGCACCCCGAAACCGCTGTAGCCCGAAACCAGCTGGATCGCGGTGGGAGCGTTTTTATCGATGACCGGCGGCTCGCCATGTGTCGCTATCGGCACATCCAGCAGCGTCTCATCCAGATCCTTCATCCCCTGTCTGACCCGGACATAATGTGCCTTGATCAGGTAACAGAGTCCGATAACCACCGAGGTGATCAGTAGGGTCATCCAGCCCCCCTCTGT
>DATNCC010000131.1:0-9602 GCA_035571735.1 Dongiaceae bacterium
CTGCGGACGAGCCACGGTTCCTGATGTTCTTTTTTGCGCTTGAGGCTGAAGCTGGCCAGCACCGGCATGAGGGTCAGCGACATGGCCATGGAGCCAAGCAGCGCGAAGATAACGGTCAGCGCCATGGGGCGGAAGAGTTTGCCCTCCACCCCTTCCAGGGCCAGGATCGGCAGGTAGACGATCATGATGATCAGCTCGCCGAACATGGTCGGCTTGCGAACCTCGATGGCCGCTTCACGCACCACATCGATGATGCTCCGTTCGCTCCTGTCTTCGGCGAGACGGCGTTCCGCGTTCTCGATCATGATTACCGAGCTGTCCACGATCAGGCCGAAGTCGATGGCCCCGAGACTCATCAGGCTCCCGGCGATGCCGAAACGGAGCATCAGGTCGAAGGCAAACAGCATTGAAAGAGGGATGGCCAAGGCAACGATCAGACCGGCGCGTAGATTGCCCAGAAAGACGAAGATGACGGCGATGACCAGAATCGCCCCCTCGAAGAGGTTCTTCTCCACGGTATGGAGAACCTTGTCAACCAGTGAAGTCCGTTCGTAGGCAACGGCGACCTCAACACCCTTGGGCAGAGTCTTCTTGACCTCCTCCAAACGGGCCTTGAGCCGGGTCGTGACGTCATGGCTGTTTTCTCCCATCAGCATGAAACCGAGCCCGAGGACCGCCTCGCCCTTGCCGTCGGCCGTCACCGCGCCACGGCGGATTTCGCGCCCCTCCACCACGCGGGCCACATCCGCCACCCGGACCGGAACCCCTTCCTTGGCGGTGATCACTATCGCTTCGATATCCTGAGGCGTCGTGACAATGGCGACCCCCTGCACCAGGCTCGATTCGCCCGCCTGGTCAATGGTACCGCCCCCCACGTTGGCGTTATTCCGCTCCACGGCCTCGATCAGCCGATCCATGGTCAGGCCGCGCTTGGCTAAATTTTCCGGGTCGACGACGATCTCGAAACGCCGCACATCACCCCCCCAGGTGTTCACCTCCGCTACACCGCCAACCGAGCGCATCTGGGGTTTTACCACCCAGTCGTGCAGCGTGCGGAGCTCGGCCAGTGACTTGTCCTTGGCGGTAAGCAGATAGTGGAAAACCTCACCCAGTCCCGTAGCCACCGGACCGAGTTGCGGCTTTTCGATACCGGCAGGAAGCGCCACCCCCTGGACCCGCTCCATGACCACCTGGCGGGAAAGGTAGATATTGGTCCCGTCTTCGAAGATCACCGTTACCTGGGACATGCCGAAGCGGGAGGTGGAGCGCACTTCCTTGAGTTTTGGCAGACCGGATATCGCCTGCTCCAGCGGCGCAGAGATCTGACGCTCGATCTCAAGCGGCGAAAGGGCCGGGGCGACGGTATTCACCTGGACCTGGACCGGGGTCGTATCCGGGAAAGCGTCCAGGGGGAGTCTCAAGAAGGCAAGTATCCCGAGCACGGCAACCACGGACCAGGTCACGATGACCACCAGGCGGTGGTTGAGGGACCAGTTAATTATTTTGTTCAGCATTACTCTCTCCTATTTCGGCATAGCAGGAACCAAAATCTTTATTTTCACGCACCAAAAGCAGGCGCTTTTAAGCGACGACGCGACGACGCAACGAGAATCAAACACAGGAAGCTCTTTGGTTTACACCGTAAAAAAGACTTTGCCTTTCGTTGCGTCGTTGCGTCGTCGCGTGAGGCGGGTTTTGACGTACATTTTGCCAAGGCTCAAGTCGCAGGGGACTACTTGCTGTCCACTTCGCAACAGCCCGCTCCGATGGAGTCCTTGAGCGTTTCCGTCTTTAGCAGGAAACTGCCGGCAACGACGATTTCTTCGCCGACCTCGACGCCCGAGGCAAGCTCCACCAGGTCACCGCTGCCATGGTTTGACGCCACCTGTACCCGCCGGGCCTCGAATTCGTTAGAGGCCAGACGGACGAAGGCGAGTTTTACCGATTTGGCCCGCTGGATGGCTCCCCTCGGCACGGCGGACGACGAACGGGAACCGCCGACCGAGATGCGAGCCTGACCATACATATTGGCCCGCAGCAGCCCTCCCGGATTGGCGAGTTTAACCCGTGCCTTGGCGGTCCGGGTCTGGGGATCGATCACCGGGGCGATATGGGCGATGCTGCCGCGAAACTCCCGCCCACTGAGGCCGTCCACGGTAATGATGACTTTTGTGCCGGCTTTCACATTTCCCAGTTCCGCTTCGGGCAGGGCGACCTCCGCCCACATGGATGAGGTATCCACGATCTCGAAGAGCGGCGTCTGGGAGTCCACGTAGCGATCCAGCGAGACGGTGCGCTGGGTAACAACCCCGGAGACCGGGGCCTTCACGGTGTAGCGGCCGCCACTGCCGTTATTGGCTCCCACCCCCCGCAGGGATGCCTGCAGCAACTCCAGTTCGGCGGTTGCTTCGTGAAGGGATTGCTGTGCGGCCTGAACCTCCTTCCTGGCCGAGATTCCTTTTTTCTCCAGTTCCGCTTCGCGGCGGTAGTTCGACTCTGCCGTCTGTACCCGCGAACGTACCGCAGTGAGTCTCGACTGGTCACCGCTCACAGCGGCACTTTCGATGACGGCAAGCGGAGTGCCCGCCGATACCCAGGAGCCGATGTCAGCAGACACCCGTTTGACCGCTCCCGGAGCGCGGGCAGCCACCTGGGCAACCCTGGCGGAATCGTAGCTGATGACGGCCGGAGCGATGATCTCGGCCGTACCCCGACCGGGTACCGCCTTCGTGGTCTCAATTCCGGCCAGACGTGCTATGTCATTTCCCTTGAGGATTACCTTTGTCCCGTCAGGTGGGGCGTCGTCGCCGGCAACGTCCATTGCCGGCTTGCCGCCCCGTTCCGGGTGACAGGTCGGGCAGACCGACTCGGGGAAACCGTGTTCGGCGCACCAGTCCCCCTTGGCCTGAAAGATGGGGGCAAGCTTCGGGTTGCATTTGGTGCAGAGGGCTTCAAGCACCCCGTGCTCCTTGCAGAGGCCCGCTTCCTGACCTTCCTTCTTCGGCTCGGCAGCAGCCTGCTTGGCTGCTGCCGGCGCCTTGGCAGCCTCCTTCCTGCCGCAACCGGAGGCCACGGCAAGAGGGATGAGTGTTACCAGGATGAGAAGACGGCGCATATCACTTGCTCCCTTTGGGCGGGCGGACGATCTTCAGTTTCGGATTGCACTTCTTGCACTGGGACTTGGGGAGGCCATGCTTCTCGTCCCAGTCGCCGGTGGCCTTGAAGGCCGGGATGAGAGACTTGTCGCAGCGGGTATCCATCGACTCCGGGACCCCGTGCTCACTGCACCAGTCCTCGTAAGAGCCGGGCTTGGCGCCCTTGCCACCGTGCAGGTCCTTGGCGGGTTTGGCGGACTCCGCCGCGAAAGCGGATACAGTGAGGGATACGAGCAGGGCTACTGACAGCAGGATTGAACGACGCATGATGTTTCTCCTTTTTCTTGGGTTGGTAATTTTCCCGCTTAGCGGGGTTGGTGTGGGTTAGTTTGTTGACCATCTTCCGTTGGCCGAGGCCAGTTCAACACCGGCATCGGCGGCTTCAAGCAGGCGCTCCAGGTATTCCCGCCGCGTCTCCAAAGCATCGCGGCGCACCTGAAGCAGGGTTGAGAGGTTGATCTTTCCGGCCCGGTAACTTTCACCGGCCAGGGTTTCGTTTTCTTGCTGCAATGCAATCCCACCCGCCTCCAGCCGGCGGACAGCTTCGACCGCAGCATCGTAGGCGCTGCGCGTTCCTTCTATCTCGGCTGAGATGGCAACCTGTCGGACTTCGGCAGCAATCTGCGCCCGCTGGTTCTGCACCCGGGCTTCCTGGACCGGACCAGGACGAGGGTTCAGGAACGGGAGGGTGACAGTGATGCCGCCAAGGGCGATGTTGTCGCTTCCTTCCCGTTTGTAGCTCACCCGGAAGGCGAGGTCGGGCAGTCTTTCCGCTTCGGCCAGGGAGATCGTGGCCCGGGATGCGTCGATCTCGGCCTGTGCCGCTTTGAGATCATCACGCTCACCGGGTGCTGGAGCAGAGCGGATGGCGTCAAAGAGGCTCCGCTCCTTGAGATCGCCGGAAATCTGGAGGTCGGCCCCTGATGAAAGGCCAAGGGCTTTCGCCAGTATTGTCCGTGCCAGCGCAACCCGTCCCTTGGCTGCGGAGATATCGCTCTCGGCTCGGGCGGCCTCGGTCTGGGCGAGATTGACCTCGAATTTGGCCGCATCGCCGGAAAGATGCCGTTCCCTGGCGATTCGGAGCAGCTCATCGGCCAAGGTCTTGCGCTCCCGGGCAAACCGCAGCCGCTCCTCGCTCTGAAGAACCCGGAAGTAGGCGCCGACTGCAGCGGCGACCGACTGGCGGCGAACATCGCCGGCTGCATACTTCTCGCGCTGGATGCCGGCCCGGGCCACTGCAACCCGCTTGCTTCGTTTGCTACCCAGTTCGATGGGAATCTCAAATCCCGCCTCGACATCAATGCTGCTTTCCCCTCCGTTCCTTGGCCCTGCCGCCAGATCCAGCTTCGGGTTTTCCAGTGTGCGGACCTGTGCTCCGGCAAGCTTTGCCTCACCTTCGGCAATGCGGGTGGTTGACAGCCGAACCTCCGGAGCATTTGCCGCTGAGAATTCGATCACGCGGGCCAGGGTAAGAGCCCCCTTGACCTCCTCCGCTGCAGTTGCCAACGTCGGCAGCACGAGCGCTGACAGTAAGGCGAAGACATACTTCTTAATATTCATGGAAATCTCCATTCATCGTGGGCATCGAGACGGCTGCTGCCGCCAGGATTGCGATATACCTGATAAACGCAATAGCTCTGGTGCTACACGTTATTGCATAGATGCATGTATCCAGATGTCCAATATCAAGAAGACAGGATCTCGAATACACGCAGAGTCAGACGGGCTGGCCGGCGTTATTTTTCAGATGAAAGTAATAGGATGGCTAAGCGAGGTTTTGCGGGGGAATGAATATGGGGATGTGGACGTCAGACAGTTTTGTAAATTGTTCGGGAAAAATCAGTGGAGCTACGGAAGGATCATAGTGAGTAGAGATTTGCGAGGTTAACGGTGCGTAGTATGAGCAATAACTGCAGCTGGAACAGCTATCGTTGTTGGAATCGGTGTTGTCTTCGTCGGGGCAGCAGGGGCAGTTGTCGTGATCGGCATCATTAGTTTTCGCGGTCTGGCTGATGCTCGCTTTCCCGTGGTCCGGCTCCAGCTCATAACAGCAGGCCGGTACCGCAAGCATCACCATGACTATGACTTGAACCAATGCAATGGTCCTGCGATAAAGGCGCCGGGATATGATATTATGTAGAATGCCAAGGGAAACCATGGCAAAACGCTAGCACGAATCATTATTTCATGTCGAGCAATTTCGTCGGGCTAGATAATATGGGTCCCATCGACAGGCACATCCTAGCCCTGATAAACAGGATAAGTGCGTTAACGAAGTTATTTTCTGCCTGCCCCAGAATCGGGATAAGTACGCTCACGAAATCATTTCTGCAAAATACCGCAGGAATAATTTCTACCGTACTAAAAACGCAGAAAATGACTTCTAACTTGCTAAGGAGGAAATCATGACACGATCATTTACGGCACTCGCGCTGCTTCTATTAATCCTGACCTCCACTCCCTGCCTCGCATGGCATGACGCCACCCACATGGCGGTTGTCGAAGCGGCGGGACTGCACAATTACGCATACCTGGCCGTAGGTGCTGACATGGCGAAGGAGAAGGCCGGGGGGCATGAAGAGGGCAACCATTATCGAGATAATTTGAAAAGTGTCGTCGTCACCCCCGATATGGTTCTTGACCAGGTTCGCGATTACAACTGCCGCTGCGAAGGCGAAGGGCATCTCTACGGCGCCATCGTGGCCGCCCTTGGCCAGTATCGGGACAGAAGGAGCGACGGCAAATACGACCGCTATGCGCTGGGATTTGCCGCCCACTATATCGGCGACCTCTCCATGCCGCTGCACAACACCGAGTACAACCTTTTCAACCGGACTTTCCATTCCGCCAATGACGGGGTGGTCGAGGGGAGCGATGACGAGCCGATCGAAGCAAAGGTATCCAGGATCGCCCGGCAGATCGGGAAGAGGATGAAGGAGCTTCCGCCGCTGCAACTCCCCGCAGCGAAGGACGGCATGGTCAAGTTCAACCGGGCCCTGGCGAAAGAGATCGCGGAGGTCGCCAACAGCTCCATCGCCCTGGGATACGCGATGCAGGAAGCGAACCCGCAGCGGCCCCTGATGACCGAAGACGAGGCGTACCGGCGACTGGCACTGAGCGCCCGGCTGCTCAAGGCGGCTTTTGCGGCGCTAAGGTAACTGGTAAGTTAGTGGTGTTCAAATGAGTTCCCAACTCCAGCCTGAGTCAAGCCTTAAAGAGGCACTGCTGCGGATTTATCTGAATCGTTACCTGCACCGGCACGGCATGCAGGCATCCGATGCAAAAGGCGGAATCGGTCAATGCCTCCAGGACCAGGATCCCTTTGCCGCCCATGTCAAAACGGTCTCCCCGATTCAGGACGTAGTCGCGGGGATCCTCAGAGCCGGTCAACCAGACGAACCCCTCGTTCACCAGTATGCGATGGTGTAACGCGGCCGTCAACGACATCACTTCTCCCTTTTTGAGAATGTACTCCATGCTCCGCTCCTCTCTCTTTCGGCGACCGGCAACCGGCTCCGGCGATGCATGCAGGTCAGAAACGCTCGCGGTATTCGATGGGGGTGATCCCCATCCGCCGGCGAAACACACGCCGAAACTGCTCTGCCGACGCGAATCCGCTCTCGCCGGCCACTGTCTCCATCGGACAGGCCGTGTCTTCCAGGAGGCGAATCGCCCGTTCAAGACGGATCTGGTCGATGTATCGTGCCGGCGTCATCCCGGTCTCCCGAACGAATATGCGGGCAAAATTGCGGGGACTCATGGCGGCCATCTCCGCCAGTTCCTCAACCGTTACCTTGACATGGGCGTTCTCGTCCAGCCAGGCCAGGAGCGCGCCTAGCGGGCCCTCGACGGCCATCTGAGCCCGCAACTGGGTGCTGAACTGGGTCTGCCCACCCGGTCGTTTCAGAAAGAGCACCAGCCTGCGGGCAATGGCAAGGGCCACCTTCCGGCCGCAGTCCTCCTCCACCAGGGCAAGCGCCAGGTCCATGCCTGTGCTTACCCCGGCCGAGGTGGCGACCGATCCATCCCGTACATAGATGGCATCCGGCTCGACCGTTACGCCCGGGTATTCCTTCCGCAGGCGTTCCACGTCCAGCCAGTGCGTCGTTGCCCTCCGTCCTTCGAGCAGGCCGGCCTCCGCCAGCAGGAAGGCCCCGGTACAGACCGATACGAGCCGTCGCACCTCGCCGCCGGTCCGCTTGAGCCACTCGATCAGCCTCCTGTCCGCCAGGGCCCGATTCAGGTATTCATCCGGACTCCCGACCACGACGAGAGTATCGATCTCCCCGTTGATGTCATGCCATCCGGCATCGGCGATCAGCCGCACCCCGCAGGAGGTCGCAAACGGCCCCGCTTCGGCTGCCAGCAGCCTGATGTCGTATCGACGCTCACAGATCCCTTCTTCCCGCAGCCCCCTGTTAACCAGGTCGAACACCTCGACAGGTCCGATTGTATCGAGGATCTCGACCCCCTCGTAGGCAACGACGGCAATGGTTTTCATGTCGGTCTCTCCGTTGGCATGGGCGTAATGCAACAGCGTATTCATGGATGCGATAATCGCACAGCACGCCTGCTGACACAATGACAACAAACATGCAGATTCTGCCAAATCGGCTGTACGCCGCTTTTCAGCTCCGGGAGGCGGCAGAACAGGTCCGACCCAGCAGCCCCGGCCCATACTGGGAGGCGGCCATCACCCTCTGTGGCTCAAAAATCCACCATGGATGTTATCCACCGAGATCAACAATTATCCGGTTGTGACTTCGTCCCTTCGCAAGTCGTCTTGCAACAATATTTTCCATGATTAACTCTTTCAGCTCTCCGATTATATTTCCATCGCGGCGGTTTTTCGCAATGTAACCCTCACTGCTACACTGATTAAACCTTAACCTGACTCGTAAATCATACTCACCTGCCCTTACGACCATACGTAATGCCAAGTTTATTCATTCGCCCTCTCAGTGTGTTCGGATTGATGCCGAGCACTTCTGCCGCACCTCCCGGACCATGAACCTTCCCTTTGGTGAGCTTGAGAACCTTGCTTACATGCACGGCCATTGCTTCGTCCAGATTTAAAGGGCCTTCGCCAACATCTTCAGAATAGGTCTTTGTTTCGCCACCATTCTCTCCAGGCAACAGGGAATCGAATCTCAATTGGCCTCCCCGATGCCGGATCAGTTCCCTCTCGACGAGATTTTCCAACTCTCGCACATTCCCCGGCCAATTGTAGCCCATCAGCCGGTCCAGCGCCCCGGGCACAATGGCTGGAGGAGTCGCAATCCCGAGTTCCCTGCATTTCAACGTCACAAAATAACGCGTGAGGGCCGGCAAGTCTTCCTTGCGTTGTCTCAATGGCGGGACAATGATGGGGAACACATTCAACCTGAACCACAGATCTTCCCGGAACCGGTTTTCAGAAACCATGCTCTCCAGGTTGCGATGTGTAGCCGCAATTACCCTGACATCTACCGTAATGGTCTTATCTCCTCCCACGCGCTCGATTTCGCGTTGCTGGAGCACACGCAAGAGCCGGACTTGAGCCTGGGGCGGCAATTCACCGATTTCGTCCAGAAAAAGGGTCCCCCCGTTTGCCCGCTCGAAGCGTCCACGCTTCTCGGAGATCGCTCCGGTGAAGGCACCTTTTTCATGACCAAACAGCTCGCTGTCGATGAGGCTATCCGGTATCGCGCCGCAGTTGACCTTTATAAAAGGACCATCCTTGCGTGGTGAGGCGAAATGAATGGCATTGGCGATTACTTCCTTTCCGGTGCCGGTTTCCCCCATCAAGAGCACCGTATTGGCAAGAGGCGCCACCTGCTGGACCATCTCCATGACGTTTCGCAGCCCCGAGTTTCCGCCTATGATCTCGTCTCCCGTCTGGGAAAGGAGCTCCCTGTTAAGGAAGCGGTTGTCGTCGAGGAGAATGTCTTTGTACTTTACCACCGACTCATGGGCCAGGGCATTGGCAAGCGCTATTGCGAACGGCTCGGCTACAGTTGCCAGCAACTCCACATGTTCGGGAGTAAATTTCCCTTCGCCTCGGGTACGGAGGATCAGAAACCCGATAAGCTCGTCTTCGATCCGGAGCGGCAGGGAAAGATCCGAGTGCCCCTCAAGCTTGATGAGGGGGGCAAATGCTCGAATACGGTCATCCTGATCTGAGGGGGTCAGGATAAATGGGGCCCGCAGTTTCCTTACCCATTCCCAGAGCCCTTCAGGGATAGTAATTATCTCCTCGGGAGTCTTGGTACCGATAGTGGCAACGGCTATATGGCGAATCACCCCGAGGCTTTTGTCCGTGATATCAAGGAACATGTGGTCCATAGGGAAATGCTCCCGCAGATACTCGAACACTCGTCCGAATGCGGCGTTGATCTGGAGGCTGCTGCAAATCCTGAGGGTAACCTCTCTAAAAAATTCATCTCTGTTGACGGCCATAATAATTGC
>DATNCC010000132.1:0-9872 GCA_035571735.1 Dongiaceae bacterium
TACCCCCTCTTATTGGTAATGAGTTCTTTCTTAAGCAGCTCGTCCACCGAGCCTAAGAAATACTGAGACCTGAGAATGGGGTTCCAATCCTTGTGTTTTCTCCTGTTATTGGGGCTGAAGTGGTTTTTGTCCCTGTAATAGGATACATATCGAGTTGGGTCTGCTGTGTAGCTGTAATACAGGTTCATGACGACTATCTTCATGTTGCGGATATATCCATCTTTTTTCCTACTCTTGATGCCAGCTACCAGCTCCAGGACCAGCTTATCAACCTGGGGGTGTTCACTCCAGCGGTTATAGTCCACAGCTTTAGCATTGTCGTATTCATTGTATGTTTTGCTCATGGTGGTCTCTCATAAAAAAAGGGGAGCCGATTGACTCCCCTGCTGGATAAATATGTCAAATTTTGTGATTGGGAGGGTACTCCCAGGTTGTTTAGGCTGCTTCCTGTTGTGCCTCAGGTTCTGTGAAAGTTTCAAGCATCCACATCTCAACCTTCTCCTTTGTTGCTGCATTATTGAAGTGACGCGTGTATGCGGATGACTTCATGACGTGCTGCATGATTTTTTCATCCTTGTTATGCATTGTACAACCTTCAAGTCCACCATCTGTCACATTGGTAGACCACCAGTTTTTGCCATAGGTGTATGCCTGGTTTAGGTCCTTGGTCACACCGTCTTTGATGGAAAGCAGTTCAGCGGCTTGAGCTAACTTTTTGTCATATTTCCCTTCCAACTTTGGATCTTTAGCGGCTTCTTGCTTGAGGATAACCAGAATTTTCTCTACATCTGCGATAGTTGAAACTGAAACCTTCTTTGACATTGTTCTAGGGCCTCCTGCCCAATGCTTCTTGATTTACGCACCATTATCAATCATAATGGCACTGGTTAATGATGAGCTACTTTCCCGTGGCCTCGTTAATCTATGCCTCGCTACAGTTGCCGCTGTAAGCGGGGCTTTTTTTACTGGCCTCCTTTGTTACCAGCATAATAATTACTTCATATGTCAAGTTCTTCGCATGCCACGTCTGGCATCTGCTTGACAGCTTGTGAAATAAGTTCTCCTGGATACCCACCCTCTGAAACCTCACGAAAGCTGTCATATGCCTTACTTCGAGTGCATATTTCAATTTCGGAATCCCTGTTAAACGAGCCTTTCCAGACCAGAAACTTCCCTTTAAGCGTATAATAAAGCTTGTAAACCACCACCAAATCCAATTCATCCGTCCCAGGTTTATATGTTGCGAGTTCCTTACCAGTGAATCTTAGATTGGTTCCAGTCGAAACATTATGCCTGTGGTCTATTTGCCCCTCATATATAATAATTGGATCCATTTCTTTGGCTGCCGCTTCTCTTGAGTAAACATATTGTCTCAATGCATCCACGATTACCGAAGAGATAGAATCACCAGCCAGGTCTTTTGCTTTCTGATAAACATCCTTTTCATCTGCATCAGAGATATAAAAATTCTTTCGAGGCATTTTGTTCTCCTTTGTCAGCCGAAGATAATCAGTATATACACACTATCAATATTGTGTGTCAACCAAAAAAATGTAGACACTCAAAAATATTCATTTATGCCTTTTACACACAGTCGGGTACTTAACCCTACGAGCTTTCAGAATATGCCCGATATTACAGTGTGTTATGAATGGTGATGGGTTGAGTGTCGAGGAATGGGCGCAAAACCATGAAAAAAGACCTCATGCAAAGCCATATGGATGCTGCATTTGATGTGAATTTGACTCAGATATTATAGACCTCGGCTGAAAGGTGTGAACAGGTTTGTCGTTCATACCTTTCAGCGAGGAACCAACCGGAGGGCGGTAGTGCTGCCACTGGCGACAATGTAGACTTTGAAGACGGATCATCATCTAAGTACTGGTCTGGTTGCCGATGCATTTATCACCATGTAGGCAGCCTGGAGGACCACCAGAAGGCGCTAATGTGGTGCGTGGTGGGGTAGCACCGTCATGAGTAAAAGAAATATTGAGATTGTTCAGCTATGGAAGGGTGTGGTTTCTGAGTGATGCTGTCTGTCGGGTCAGCGCACAATATTAATTTGCGGTTGCTGATGAATGTCTCGGTTGGATTAAATTAAAAACAGGTCTTACATCTGTGCTTTGATTGGTTGGATTTTTTATAATCCTATATATATCAACGCCCTTTATGTGTGTAACGAATGCTAACACAATTAATAAAAAAATAAATGACATTGGTAACCAAAAACCTAAGCCAAGTTTCTGATTGTTTGAGTTTGGAGATAAGTAAAAGTGAATAAGTGATGTAAATGTTATCATTGAACATGTCAGTGTTGACATTAGTAACATTGCTGATAAAAAACTTGTTGCTGATTCAATTATCTTTACGTTAATTATTATGACAGCAAGTATAGCTGCAAAAATACCTAAACTCTCAAGCCCTTTATTTGTGCTGTCTTTTAAATTAGACTCAAACGTGATTAATTTATTATTTAGTGCTGAATCAAGATTGTTTAACTTCTTGTCTAATTCGATCAGTCTGCTATAAAAATATGTATCCAACTTTGTCTTTAGTTCTTCTTGCTGAATCTTGATATTAGATGAATTAGATATATTGTCATATACGCTATCATAGTCATCTGTTTTGCTTGAAGACTCTGAAGTCTTTAATTTAATAGAGCTATCATAGAGCTTGTTTTGTGAAACACTACTCGATGATTTAATCATGGACTTAATATCTTTTATTGACATGATTATTTCTCGAATATTACGAAGCTATTTGCGGTATTATTGAACGATCTGACTAATTTCGGGATATTCTCATCATGAAATCTATAATCTTTATCTGGAAAAGTATTGATATCTCTATTTATAACCAATCCCTTTTTAACTTGCGGAAGTGGACTTGTGTCTGGCTTCATAAATATCGTAACATATTCAATATCTTCTATGTTGTTACATTCAAATCCATCAAGCGTAATTGGCTTATTCACTCTGAGCTTAATCTCAGTTATATCATCAGAACTCAATGCGTCACTGTTAATAATCTTTTTCAGTTTAGACAAGTTCTCATCAACTAAAATTGTTGATACTAAAGCGATTCTATTAAAGATAACGCTAAATTGGTTGGTAAGCACTTTTACTATATCAATCAAAATATCAAGCGAGTTATCTAAATCCTTACAAGGCAATTCTACGCGATTTCTTGAAATGTTTATATTGTATTTAGCGTAATTTAATATAAGCCTTGGTATCTCAGCTGGAGCATCTTGAGGGATCGGAAGTATTTGAGTTGCAATGCTTTGTCCTAGCTTTTCTTTTAACTTGACTGACAGGTTATCAAATTCAATGTTTATGTCATTCTTGAAAAATAATATATATTGTTTGTTTAGAATTTCGGACATGATGTCTCCCAGTTTCTTTATGTGGAGTATTCGTTTCCAGACACTTCTAAGTGATTTGACTATATCGCCTGCGCCATAATCATTTAAATATGCTAATTACAAATTAATATTATTTTGCATGAGACAGGAAGCGTCTTTGTTGTCTTATCATGATGACTCTTTATACAAGCTTTCGGAGTTCATTGCAAGACGACTTGTAAAGGATAGTACAAGATGATTCGTTATGGTTGAAGTGGCGGTGGCGGTAGTTTGTATCTGCTGAAAATAAACTGGATATAGCGCCTTACTGCTAATCTGCTTTTCACTGCGACCATTCTTGCGACCACAAAGAAAAAGGCACCTAGCTGTTAAGCTAAGTGCCTTATAATATAGTTGCTTTTAGTATTGTGCTCTAAGTGGTTGTTCTTCTTATGAGCCCGACGAGCTACCAGACTGCTCCACCCCGCGACAAGTGGAAAGAAACTTATACAGAACATGGAGAATATTGTCAATAAAAACTTTCTCTGCGAAAATATCAGTCCCTGTCCGGGATTGCGATTGCCCCTTTACCTAGTTTGCCGGCCAGTTCCTTTGCAGCGTCCGGATCGAGATTCCTGCCGACACGAACACGAAACCAGGTACCCTTGTCTCCCAAATGGGATTCCACGATGCTGACATTATACCCTTTGGCAGCCAGTTTGCGGCGCAGCGTTTCGGCTTCCGACCTGAGGCTGTACGAAGCTACCTGGACGGTGAGACCGTTTGTGTCCTGGCGGGTGGCCTGCTTTTCAGGGGCTGTCTGACCCGGTTGCTTCTGGGCAGACTCATCGCCCTGAGGTGAAGGGGGCCTTGTTATGTTGGTTGGCATTGCCGCCTGGAGCGGCTGTTTGGCGGGCTTGTCATCCCTGGCGTTAATGCCGCTACCCAAGACGGTATTTTTTTGTCCACTGGGCAGTGTCTTGTAGAAACTGAGTGGCGGATCGCCGGCTTTCTGGGCTCCTGAGGCGGATGCGGGTTGCGGGGCGGAATCGCCTGCCGGAGGTTGTTGTGCGGCGGCAGGCTGGGGGGCGGGAGTTGCCGGTTGCTGCGGCGATGGTCGGACCTTGGCCTGTTGCGGTGAGTTCTCGAGGCTTTGCTGCTCCATTGCCGCTTTGAAAGCCTTTTTGGCTGAACGCTGTGAAAGCATCCAGCCGCTGCCGAAGCCGATTCCGAGACAGAGGAGGCCGGTGATAGAGGCAACTATCAATACGCCTCCGGAGGATTCCTTTCGCGGACGATTCTGGCTTGTCTGGGGAGAACTGCATGATTTTTTTGGTTCACTGTAGTCAATGCGCATGGGGCCTCCGTTACATCCGTTCCGGTGCCGATATGCCCAGGATGCCCAGGGCGTTTTTCAGGGTCTGGGCGGTTCGTTTCAGCAGGTAGAGCCGGGCCGTCGTCAGCGTCCTGTCTTCGCTTATGACGCGGTTCTTGTTGTAGAAACCGTGGAAACAGCTGGCCAGTTCACTCAAATAATAGGTCAGCCGGTGAGGCTCGAAATGAACGGCGCAGTCATCGATCGTGTCGGGCAGCTCAGTCAGCAGCTTTATCAACTGAAGCTCCTCCGGGGTAGACAGGCAGGCCAGTTCGGCCGGCGCCGGTTTTTCAGGAGCGGCGAAACCTTTTTCGGCGGCGTTCTCAAAAATGCTGCAGATGCGGGCATGGGCATACTGGACATAATAAACCGGGTTTTCGTTGGTCTGCTGTTTGGCCAGGTCGATGTCGAATACCATCTGTGCATCAGGTTTGCGCATCAGAAAAAAGAAGCGGGTAGCGTCACGCCCGACCTCGTCGATCAGGTCACGCAGGGTGACATAACTGCCGGCACGCTTGGATATCTTGACCTCTTCGCCGCCGCGCATCACGGTCACCATCTGGTGCAGGACATATTCCGGCCATCCCTGTGGTATCCCGATTTCAAGGGCCTGCAGTCCTGCCCGGACGCGGGTAACGGTACTGTGGTGGTCGGACCCCTGCTCGTTGATTACCCGGGCGAACCCGCGCTCCCACTTGGCCTGATGATAGGCGACGTCCGGAACGAAATAGGTATAGCTGCCGTCAGCCTTGCGCATGACGCGATCCTTGTCGTCTCCGAAGTCGGTGGAGCGGAGCCAGAGGGCATTATCCTGTTCGTAGGCGTGTCCCTTGGCGATCAGTTCCCGGACAACCGCATCGACTCTTCCCTCGCTGTAAAGTGCCGATTCCAGGGTATAGACATCAAACCGGACATCAAAGGCTTCCAGGTCCAGATCCTGCTCGCGCCGCAGCCAGGCGACGGCAAAGTGCCGGATATCATCGATGTTTTCCGGGTCGCCGCAGGCGGTAGTGTGCTGGTCCGCGGCCTCCACGGTCTCTCCGGCCAGGTAGGCTCTGGCCACATCCTTGATATATTCCCCCTGGTAGCCGCCTTCAGGCCAGCGCGGGTCATCCGGTTCGATGCCGAGGCAGCGCAGCTGCACCGAAAGGGCAAGGTTGCTGATCTGAACACCGGCATCGTTGTAGTAGAATTCACGGGTCACATCCCAGCCGGCGGCATCAAGCACCCGGCAGAGGGTATCGCCAATAGCCGCTCCGCGACCATGACCGATATGCAGCGGACCGGTCGGATTGGCGCTGACGAACTCGACCTGGACTTTTTTACCGGCACCGCTAGTCGTACGGCCATACCGGTCTCCCCCTGTCTCGATCTCAAGAAGGGTGGCCTGCCATGCGGCTTGGGAAACGAACAGGTTGATGAAGCCGGGACCGGCGATCTCGCTTTTAGCCAACAGACCGCCGCCGTCGCCCAGGTGTTTGATGATGATTTCGGCCACCTGGCGTGGTGCCTTGCGCTCGCCCTTGGCCAGCTGCATGGCGATGTTGCAGGAAAAATCTCCATGTTCCGGATTGGCGGGATGGCCGATGATAATGGCCGGCAGCGGGAATGTTGTCAGTTCTTGCGCCGCGTGGGCTTTGCTCAGTGCGGATTCAAGCAGGGGGGCTATTCGGTTTCGCATCATTTTTTTGCTGTACTTTCTGATCGGATGTTTTGTTGGAATCGATATTTATCGCCCCGGATGCCGTACGCTCCTAACAGGCTGTTGAAAAACTACTGCGGGTCCAATCTGCGGTGTTGCCGCTTGCTCGGAAACTCGACGTAGCGCTGCTACGCCTCGCTCCCTCCCTCGCTTGCGCCGTGCATATTGGCCTCCTCATAACGTTTTTCAACACCCTCCTAAGGTTGCTTCTTTTCCTGGGGGAACTGGTAGATGACTTCATTGCTGCGCACGAGGCCGAAGTCCTTGCGAGCGATGCTTTCGAGGTAGCGGCGGTCGGATTTGAGCGCCACGATCTCGCGCTTCAATTTTTCATTATCGGTCCTGCTTTCGGCCAGGCGCGCTTCGATTTTGTTCTTGTCCTGTTTGAGCTCAAAAATGCGCAGTAGCCCCTTATCGCCAAAAACGGTAAAGAAGAGGATGAATGCGAGGCATCCTGCCGGAATGATGTACATCTTTTTTTGAAGGGGCAGATTGAACATTTACCCTTTCCTGATCCTCTCGGCAAAATATGCCGACGTTGATCTGAGGCCGTCATCCAGCGCAACCACCGGTGCCCACGACAGTTTATTGCCTGCCAGGGAAATGTCGGGTTGGCGCTGTTTCGGGTCATCCTGCGGCAAGGGCTGAAAGATGATCCTGGACTCTGAGCCCGTTATTGTAATGATTTTTTCAGCAAACTCAAGGATTGTATTTTCCACCGGGTTGCCGAGGTTGACCGGACCGATGAATCCGTCGCATTCCATCATCCTGATCATCCCTTCCACCAGGTCGGAGACGTAGCAGAATGAGCGGGTCTGGGAGCCGTCGCCATAGACGGTGATATCCTCGTTCCTGAGCGCCTGAAGGATGAAGTTCGACACCACGCGGCCGTCATTTTCGGCCATGCGCGGACCATAGGTGTTGAAGATGCGGATGATGCGGATATCGACATGGTTCTGGCGGTGATAGTCCATCATCAAGGTCTCCGCGACCCGTTTGCCTTCGTCGTAGCAGCTTCGTATCCCGATCGGGTTGACGTTGCCCCAGTAGTCCTCACGCTGCGGATGCACATGGGGGTCGCCGTAGACTTCCGAGGTGGAGGCTTGAAGAATGCGGGCTCTGACCCGTTTGGCCAGTCCCAGCATGTTGATGGTGCCCATGACGCTGGTTTTGATGGTTTTGACCGGGTTGTACTGGTAATGCACCGGTGAGGCGGGGCAGGCCAGATTGTAGATGCGGTCAACCTCCAGCAGGATCGGCTCGGTTATGTCATGGCGGACCAGTTCGAAGCGATGGCTGTCCATCAGGTGGATGATGTTGTCCTTGCTGCCGGTGAAGAAGTTGTCGAGGCAGATAACGTCATGCCCTTCGTCCAGGAGGCGTTCGCACAGGTGCGAGCCGACGAAGCCGGCGCCGCCGGTTACCAGGATGCGCATGTTATTTCACTCCTCCGCAGATGCCGCCGCCGCAGCGTCCGAGCGGGACATAGCTGAAACCGGCCGTCGCCATGCGATCCGGTTTGTACAGGTTGCGGCCGTCCACAATTGTCGGCGATCTGAGGGCGGCCTTGATGCGGTCGAAGTCCGGATTGCGGTATTCGCTCCAGTCGGTGATGACCGCCAGGGCGTCGGCGCCGTCCAGGATGTCATACTGGTTGTTGCTGTATTCGATCCGGTCGCCGAAGACCTTTTTGGCTTCCTTGATCGCTTCCGGGTCATGGGCGCGCACCGTGGCGCCGGCGGCAAGGAGGCGCTCGATGATGGTGATGGCCGGGGCTTCGCGCATGTCGTCGGTGCGGGGCTTGAAGGAGAGCCCCCAGCAGGCGACGATGCGGCCGGAGAGCGGTCGCTGCTCTGCGTCGGGAGAGCCGAGCAGTTTGATGAGCTTATCTGACAGCACCTCCTTCTGAAGTTCGTTGACCTCTTCCACCGCTTTCAGGAGCAGGAAGTCATAGTTCGACTCTTCGGCGGTCTTGACCAGGGCCTTGACGTCCTTGGGGAAACAGGAACCGCCGTAGCCGGGGCCGGGGAAGAGGAAGTCGTAGCCGATGCGGGAATCGGAGCCGATTCCTTCGCGTACCGCCATGACGTCCGCCCCCATCCGTTCGCAGAGTCCGGCGATCTGGTTCATGAAGGAGATGCGGGTGGCGAGCATGGCGTTGGCGGCGTATTTGGTCATTTCGGCGCTGCGGATGTCCATGACGATCATCCGGTTCTGTTTACGCATGAACGGATCGTAGAGCTCTTTCATGATTTCGGCGGTGCGGACGTTGTCGCAGCCGATGACGACCCGGTCCGGTTTCATGAAGTCGTCTATGGCGGCACCTTCCTTGAGGAATTCGGGGTTGGAGACGACGTCGAATTCCAGATCAACGGCGCGCGTGTCCAGTTCATCCTGAACGGCGGCGCGAACCTTGTCGGCGGTGCCGACCGGGACGGTCGATTTATCGACGATGATTTTGAAGCTGTTCATGGCACGGCCGATGTCCCGGGCGACGCCAAGGACGTATTTCAGGTCGGCGGAGCCGTCTTCGCCCGGTGGAGTGCCGACGGCGATGAAGCAGACCAGCGAGGACTTGACCGCTTCCTCCAGCTCGGTCGTGAAGGAGAGGCGACCTTCGGTCTGGTTGCGCAGGATCATTTCTTTCAGGCCCGGCTCATAGATCGGGATGATCCCCTGTTTTAGGCCCTCGATTCTTGCGTGGTCGATATCTACGGTGATGACACTGTTGCCGCTTTCGGCAAAACATGCGGCGGCCACCAGGCCGACATAGCCGGCGCCAAAAATACAGATTTTCATGGACTGCTCCAGAGGGGAAAAATAATTGGTACTCTATAACACACAATAACGCCGAAATTCCAGGTTTTAAGCGAGATCCGCACTATTTTTCAATCGCAATGCTTCACTATAAGCTTCGCTTCGGGATACCCCCGAAACAGTGGCGGCCTGTTTTGCCA
This sequence comes from Dongiaceae bacterium, assembly GCA_035571735.1. GTDB lineage: Bacteria > Desulfobacterota > Desulfuromonadia > Geobacterales > Pseudopelobacteraceae > JACRCG01. Next base: position 9,378 of record DATNCC010000132.1, read on the forward strand.
CATCCTTGATTGAAAGTGTCCCGTCAGCCATCAGGCGTTTGAGCACCTGTTCCAGCGGCTCGGACTCCTGCGGGACACATTCGCCCGGCGCGATCAGGATGACCACCTCGCCGCGCACGATGCCCCGGGAAACGGCGGTGATAACTTCAGAGGTAGCGCCGCGGATACATTCTTCAAACATCTTGGTGAGTTCCCGTGCAACTATTATCTGCCGCTCTCCCAGTACCTCGCGAATATCGTTCAGCGTTTCTATCAGCCGATGGGGAGCTTCGTACAGTACCAGGGTCCCCGGCAGGGCGGTCATCCCGGCGAGAAAAGTGCGGCGTTTCCCCTGGCGGGACGGCGGAAAACCGGCAAAGGTAAAGGTGTCTGTCGGGAAGCCCGAGGCCGAAAGCGCTGTTATGGCGGCACAGGCGCCGGGAATCGGAACCACCGGGATATTCTCGGCGACTGCATCACGAACCAGCAGGTACCCGGGATCGGAGACGCAGGGGG
>DATNCC010000133.1:0-10969 GCA_035571735.1 Dongiaceae bacterium
CCGGGTGGTATAGCGGTGACGAACGCTGCCCGCCCCCCAGGAACGACGGGACGTATTCCGCACCCTACAATGCGCTGGATCATCGCCATGAGTATCCGACTTTTCCCGGAGCGGACAAAGCGGGCTGGTCATGCTCATATAAAAGGGAGGACGGAGTCATAGTACAGTATGGTGACGGCCGAACGCCGCAACAGCAATGGCTGGCTATATGGGGTGACCAAAACAATAATTGATGGCCAGGCAGAGCGTACGGTCCCGGATCGGCTCTTGTAACAACGAACAACGGCGTAAATGAGGAAAGGAAAACCATGTTCGATCAACCGGATCAGGAAACCCCTGAAACAGCGTGCAGCTGCGGAGAACTACACAGGGGGCATATTTGCTGGCTGACGCATATGGGGCTGCTGAGTGAGTCATATCACCTGAGCAGTAATCCGACGGTGTCGTGCTCCAAATGTGGCGCAAAAGCCAATTTACCGCACAACGTCTGTTTCCCCGTACCTCTCGAAAAATGATTATTTCATACCCGCCTATTCCACATCCCCGACGTTGCGCCTTACTCCCATCAGGTACGCCACTACGAATTCCTCCAGATTGCCGTCCAGAACGGCATCCGGGTTGCCGGACTCTACGCCGGTACGCAAATCCTTGACCATCTTGTAGGGATGCAGTACGTAGGAGCGGATCTGGCTTCCCCAGCCGATTTCCTTCTTTTCGGCGGCGATTTCGGAAGCCTTGGCGCTACGCTCCTCAACCTCGCGTTCATAAAGCTTGGCCCGCAAGACCTTCATGGCGGTGCCCCGGTTTGAAATCTGGCTTCGCTCGGACTGACAGGCGACGATGATGCCGGTCGGAATATGGGTAATGCGGACGGCCGAGTCGGTGGTGTTGACGTGCTGACCACCGGCGCCGCCGGAGCGGAAGGTGTCCACCTTTAGATCGGCATCGCTGATTTTGATGTCGATATCGTCCTCTTCGATTTCAGGAAAGGCGTACATCGACGCAAAGGAGGTGTGGCGGCGGGCATTGCTGTCAAAGGGGGATATGCGGACCAGGCGGTGAATGCCTGCTTCCGCCCTCAAGTATCCGTAGGCGTATTCGCCGCTGACGTTGAAGGTCGCCGATTTGAGCCCGGCCTCGTCTCCGGCCTGATATTCGGTTATGACCGTCTTCCACCCCTTTTTTTCGCAGTAGCGCAGGTACATGCGCAGGATCATCTCGGCCCAATCCTGTGATTCGGTGCCGCCCGCTCCCGGATTTATGGTGATAAAGCAGGAATTGCGGTCATGGGGACCCGAAAGCATCCGCTGGAACTCGGCCGCCTCGACCTCTCTTATCAGCCGGTCGGTCATCACGCCAACCTCCGCCAGGGTCTCGGCATCCTGAGCTTCTTCACCGAGCTCGATCATCACGCGGACATCTTCCGCCTGGCGAATCAGCCCGTCCCACATCTGGACAATTTTTTCCAGAGTGGTACGTTTCTTGATGATTTCCTGGGATTTTTTTGTGTCATCCCAGAATCCGGGCACGGCCATGATCGATTCGATCTCCAGGATCGATTCGCGCTTGGCATCTATGTCAAAGAGACCCCCGAAGCTTGGCGATCCGTTCTTCACAATCCTTCACTTTTGCTGTTTCTTCACGGTACATGGTCAGTTCTCCTTTAATGCTTTGTTTTTCCGTTTTATCCACGCCAGTGCGGCAATTACGGCGGTCAGCAATACGCAGATCCAGGCCGGGGTGTCTCCGATCGTGAGGTAGAGTGATTCTCCGCACCCCGGCTGAACTTCGCCGGTGCGGTACGCTTCTACAAACAGGCCGGTCATGGTGCGGATGTGGCCGTTCTGGTCGACAATTGCGGTAACCCCGGTATTTGCAGCGCGGATCAGCGGAGTGCGGGTCTCGATCGCGCGGAAAGTCGAGATGGCAAGGTGCTGATATGGGGCCGACGAGCGGCCAAACCAGGCGTCGTTGGTGATTGCCACCAGAACCCTTGCACCGGCCCGGACGTATTGGCGGGCCAGTTCCGGAAAGATGACCTCATAACAGACCTGAACCCCGAGTTTAGTAATTCCCATATCGAGAGTGACCGCTCGCTCGCCCGGCGCGAAATCGCCGATGCCGACGACGATCTTGTTAATGAAGGTCAGGATGTTCCCCAGTGGCACGTATTCACCAAATGGCACCAGATGAAGCTTGTCGGCACGTCCGACCGTTTCGCCGTGCGGAGACACCAGGAAGGCGCTGTTCAGAAAGGTGCTTCTGCCGTTGCGGAGTTCATGGGCCGGGCTTCCGAACAGAAGAAAAGCATTCAGTTCACGTGCCAGGCTTCTGATCCGTTCCGCCTGAAGCGGTTCATCCTGAAAAAAGAACGGTACGGCACTTTCAGGCCATACAATCAGGTCAACCCCCCCTTTTGACGCCTCACGGGTGAGGCGCTCGTAGGTGTCCACGGTCTGCTGGCGAAACGCCGGGCTCCATTTGACATCCTGGGGGATGTTGCCCTGGATCAGGGCTACCCGCAGCGGCTTCGAATGGGCAATGTCCGATTCGTTCAGGCGGTTGAAGCCATAGAAGAGAGTGCCGAGAAGGAGGATCAGGAGGATCACCGCACTTTTTACCGGGTAGGGGACACCGGCGCCGGAAACCGCGCGCAATGCGCGGTGCAGGACGATATTTGCCAGAACGATCAGCAGGGTGATGCCGTAGACACCTGCCAGGTCGGCAATCTGGATCAACGGCAGGGTGCGGAACTGTGAATGGCCGAGCATGGCCCAGGCAAAACCGGAAAAGAGGAACGAGCGGATGAAATCAAAGGCAACCCAGGCTACCGGCAGGGTAAAGGCTGCCTTGATGCCGGCCAGTTCTCCCAGCCTGGCAATCCAGGTACTTAAAGCATAGAACAGTGCCAGCCAGAGAACCAGCAGCAGATATACCGGTATGCTGACCGACCAGGGGAGATGGCCGTACCGGGTAAAGACAATATTGAGCCAGTAGAGGATGAATGCGTATGCCGTGATGCCGCAGGTCAGCCCGACGCGGAAGGCCACACGTGGTGAACTCTCTTCCAGAGCGATCAGCAGCGGGATCAGGGCGATCCAGGCAAGGAAGGAGAGACCTGGATTCGGAAAGGAGAGGGCAATCAGAATGCCGCTGGCGATTGCCAGCACTCCCGGTCGATCAAAAAGCTGCCTGAGTAATGAAATAGAGACCTGAATACTCACTCACGCCCCGTATCTTCGGCCGGAACGCTGCTAATACGGCTGATAGCGACCTTTTTCACCCGCCGCAGATCGGCATCGATAATTTTCAGGCATAGTCCTGCCCCTTGGATGGTGTCTCCGACAGCCGGAATTTTTCCGGTCAGATGAAAGACGAGCCCACCTACGGAATCGAAGTTGTCGCGCTCAATCTGAAGTTCAAAATATTCTTCAAGCTCTTCAACGGGGAGACGTCCGTCGGCGGTTATGCTGCCGTCCGGATTAGCTGCCAGCAGGGGCTCTTCGCGATCATGTTCGTCCTGGATATCCCCGACAATCTCTTCCAGCAGGTCTTCAATCGTGATCAGGCCGGAGGTCCCGCCATACTCGTCAATGACAATCGCCAGATGAATCCGTTTATGCTTGAACTCCTGCAGCAGCTGCTCCAGGTTCTTTGATTCGGGGATAAAGTAGGCGGGGCGCATGATTGCACGGGCTGAGAGGCTCTTTTCATCAGCTCCCCACTGTTTGAGGAGATCTTTGGCATACAGCAGGCCGATGATATTGTCGATCGAATCTTCGTAAACCGGGATTCTGGAATGACCGCAGGCGATAATCGTGTCCAGCAGCTCGCGTATGGTAGCATCGACCGTGATGCAGGCCATTTCGGTGCGGGGTATCATGACTTCACGGACGGTTGTTGTCCCGAGGGAAAAGATCGAGCGGATCATCTCCGACTCTTCCTCGTTGACCAGACCTTCCTCTTCCGATGCATCGATAAAATCGTTGATATCCTGTTCGGTTGTCCGTTTGCGTCCGGTTACGAGGCGGCTGACTCGTTCGATGAAACCGGACTTTCTACTGCTGCCTTCTTCCACTTGCTTTTCCTCCTGGGCGTTCCGGCCTGCTCGGTTTTTTGTGTGATTCGCGTTGCGGCCGCCCCGCAGATGCGGCGCCTGACGGCACCTCGGCCAATTGGCGCACCTCGGCATCGGTAAGGTAGCGGAACTGTCCCGACCTGAGTGTGCCGAGAGCAAGGGAGCCGTAACGGATCCTTTTCAGGCGTACCACCGACAGACTGACGGCTTCACACATCCGGCGCACCTGGCGATTGCGTCCCTCATGGATCGCAACCGAGATCCAGTCGTTCTGTTCGCCGCTCTTCACCAGGTTCACGACCGCCGGAGCGGTCATGCCATCCTCCAGCTCGACCCCCTCCGCCATCCTCTTCAGCTGCTGATCGATTACCTTGCCCCGTACCCGGACATGATACTCCTTCTCGATCTCGTGGCGGGGATGCATCAGGCGGTTGGCCCACTCCCCGTCATTGGTCAGAAGCAGTAATCCCTCCGTGTTGTAATCCAGGCGCCCCACCGGATAGACCCGCTCAGGCACGTCTTTCAAGAGGTCGGTAACCAGCGGGCGCCCCTGGCTGTCTTTCAGGGCGGTGATATAACCGGGCGGCTTGTTGAGCAGGATGTAGATGCGTTGCTCGCCGATCTTCAGAGGCTTTCCATCGACCGTGATGGTGTCTTTGCCCGGGTCGGCCTTGCTCCCAAGTTCGGTTACCACGATGCCGTTGACGGCAACCCGGCCGTCAAGGATCAGCGCTTCGGACGCTCTTCGCGAGGTGATACCGGCGGCGGATATTATTTTTTGCAGACGTTCGAGCATGTAAGTTCCTTAACCCTGATAACTTCCTGCTTACTAAAAAAAATGTGGGCGGATAATCCGCCCACTTACGTTTTATACCTATTCAGCAATCCGGGTCATGGCCCTGAATTTCTTGTAGCGCCCTTCCACGAGCTCGTCGCCGGAAAGCTTGTTCAGCTCGGCAAGGTTACGGGCGATCGCCTCTTTCATGTTCCGGGCGGTGGCCTCGTGGTCGCGGTGCGCTCCGCCAACCGGTTCCTTGACGATCTCGTCGATGACGTCCAACTTGATGATGTCCTGCGCCGTCGGTTTTAGCGCCTCGGCCGCCTGGGCGCCTTTCGTGCCGTCCGACCAGAGGATGGCGGCACACCCCTCGGGTGAGATTACGGCATAGACCGAGTGCTCAAGCATCAGGATCCGGTCGCCGACCGCGATGGCCAGCGCTCCGCCGGAACCCCCTTCTCCGGTGATGCAGACGATGATCGGGGTGCGCAGACTCGCCATCTCGCGCAGGTTGCGGGCGATCGCCTCGGCCTGGCCGCGCTCTTCGGCGCCGATGCCGGGATAGGCTCCGGGTGTGTCGACAAAGGTGATGACCGGCAGCTTGAACTGTTCCGCCATCTGCATCAGACGGAGCGCCTTGCGGTATCCTTCCGGATTGGGCATGCCGAAATTGCGGAAGACCTTCTCCTTGGTATCCCGTCCCTTCTGGTGGCCGATAACCATCACCGGCTGGCCGTCGAAACGTGCCGGGCCGCCGACGATGGCGTGATCATCGCCGAAGTTCCGGTCGCCATGCAGTTCGACAAATTCGGTAAACATGAGGTTGATATAGTCCTGGGTAAAGGGGCGGTTGATGTGACGGGCAACCTGCGCGGTCTGCCATCTGGAGAGGTTGGCGAAGATATCGGCCCGCATCTCTTCCACGCGGCTCTCAAGAGCGCTCACATCGGCGCCGATGTCCAGCCCGTCGCTGGCCAGCGTATTCAGCTCCTCGATTTTCTTTTCCAGTTCGACGATAGGCTTTTCAAATTCAAGGTAAAAAGGAGTAGCCATTATGACACCTCATTGTTTTTTGCCACTGTAAGTGGATTTCATAAAAAATTTAACAGGGATGAACAGGATTGACAGGATAAGTCCTCAGGCGTTTTTTTGCTTTTATCCCGTTTATCCCCTCCATCCCTGTTTAATAGGCTTTTGTCTGTGTCTCTTTGACAGGATGGCAAATTGATGAAATTTTACTCTTACTCAAAAGTGGCGGCATTATACCCTAACAATCTCTCCACTTCCAGCCTTAAATCATCACTGGCCGCAACGTTCATCGCGGCTGACAGCGGCATGATGGCGCGGCTCCGTCCGGGTATCAGAAACTGGATGGCGGTCGGCACACTTCCCGGATGCCGTTCGATGACCTCTTTGAGGAGGGTGATGCTCTCCGGCGGGGTCTCATCCATGCGCAGGATGAACGACACCTTTCTGGTCGTCTGGGCCCGGGCCTCTGAGAGCAGTTTGATCTCACCCGCCGGACCGCGGTCGCGCTGGAAGCGTTTGCCGTTATTCTCCTCGCCCCCCTTCATGACCAGCACCTTGCACCCTTTTTCCCCCTTTTCCAGTTTGCCGACCACCAGCAGCGGGTCGTCGGATTTCAAGAGCTGAGAGGCGGTTGCGTAGATATCGGAAAAGACCGTGATTTCCACCGAGCCGGTCAGATCTTCGATGGTGACGAAACCCATCCTGTCGCCCTTTTTGGTCATAATCTCCTTGAAGGCGGAGACGATGCCGCAGATCCGTACCTCGCTGCCCTCGGCCATTTCCACCATGCTGGCGATGTCGGTGTTGGCAAGACGCTTGATGTCATCGATGTAGCGATCGAGAGGGTGACCGGTAATCAGAAAGCCGAGCGCCTCTTTTTCGAAGGCCAGCTTCTCCTTGTCATGCCATTCGGGGGTGCTGGGCAGTTTCATGCCGCCACTGCCGTTCCCCTTTACGACCTCTTCGGTACCGAACAGCGATACCTGGGCACTGGCCTTTTCCTCCTGGATCTTCTGACCGTAACTCGTTGCCGCTTCCAGTCCTTCCATCTGGGCGGAACGGGCCGCGCCGGTCGAATCGAATGCGCCGCACTTGATCAGTGATTCGATCACCCGCTTGTTCACCCTGCGCAGATCGACCCGTTCGCAGAAATCGTACAGACTCTTGAATGGGCCCTCAAGGCGCGCTTCCAGGATCGCTTCGATGGCGCCGGCGCCGACATTTTTCACCGCTCCCAGGCCGAAGCGCATCGATGTGCCGACAACCGTAAAGGAAAGCCCGGACGAGTTGATATCGGGAGGGAGCACCTCGATCCCCTGCTCGCGGCAGTCGCTGATGTTCTTGACGACCTTGTCGGTGCTGTCCATGTCGCAGGTCAGGAGCGCCGCCATGAACTCGACCGGATAGTGGGCTTTCAGATAGGCGGTCTGGTAGGCGATCAGGGCGTAGGCGGCCGAGTGGGACTTGTTGAAGCCGTATTCGGCGAACTTGGCCATCTGGTCGAAGATCGCCTCGGCTTTTTTAGTGTCGATCCCCAGCCCTTTGGCGCCGGCCAGGAAGGTGTCCTTCTGGCGCTCCATCTCCTTGGCGTCCTTTTTTCCCATGGCGCGCCGCAGCAGGTCGGCCTGTCCGAGGGAATAACCGGCCAGGGTACGGGATATCTGCATGACCTGTTCCTGGTAGACGATGACCCCGTAGGTGTCCTTGAGGATCGGCTCCAGTTCCGGCAGATCGTAGACCACCTTCTGACGGCCATGTTTGCGCTCGATGAAGTCGTCCACCATGCCGCATCCCAGCGGGCCGGGACGATACAGAGCGCAGGCGGCAATGACGTCCTCAAAGCAGGAGGGCTTCAGTTTGACCAGCATCTCCTTTATGCCGCTCGACTCAAGCTGGAAAACCCCGGTGGTGTTGCCTTCGCTGATCAGGTCATAACTGGCCTGATCGTCGTCGCGCAGCGTGGTGATGTCGAACAGCGGGTCTTTCACCCGCACCAGCTTGACGGCGTTCTCGATGACGGTCAGGTTCTTGAGTCCCAGGAAGTCGAACTTGACCAGGCCGACCAGCTCGACATACTTCATCGAATACTGGGTGTTGATCGAGCCGGTCTTCTGGTCCTTGTAGAGCGGCAGGAACTCCTCCAGCGGCTCCGGTGCCACCACGACGGCGGCGGCGTGGGTCGAGGCATGTCTGGTGAGCCCCTCCAGGCAGAGGGCGGTGTCCAGCAGGTCCTTGACCTGCGGGTCGGCAGCGCACAGTTCCTTGAGCTGCGGTTCCTGCTGCAGGGCCTTGCTCAGGGTCATTTTCAGATCGTCCGGAATCAGCTTGGCGATCCGGTCGACATCTCCATAGGTCATGTTCAGTGCCCGCCCGACATCCCGCACCGCCGCCTTGGCGCCCATGGTGCCGAAGGTGATGATCTGGCAGACCCGGTCACGGCCGTACTTGTCCACCATGTACTGGATCACCTCGGAACGGCGGTCCTGGCAGAAGTCGACGTCAATATCAGGCATGGAGATACGTTCCGGATTGAGGAACCGCTCGAACAGCAGGTTGTAGGGAAGCGGATCGAGATCGGTGATCCTGATCGAATACGCCACCAGCGAGCCGGCGGCCGAGCCCCTCCCCGGGCCGACCGGGATCCCCTGGTCCTTGGCCCAGCGGATAAAATCGGAGACGATCAGGAAATAGGCAGGAAATTTCATGTTGCGGATACAGTCGAGCTCGATTGCCAGGCGGTCAAAATAGGCCTGCTGCTGCTCCAGCGTCATGTCGGGATACTTGGCCAGGATGGTTACCATCCGTTCCTTCAGCCCCTCGGTCGCCAGATCCCGCAGCATGTCGTCATGATTCTGCCCCTCGGGCGGATCGAAATGCGGGAAGTAATAGGTCTTGCCGTCCACCGGCAGATCCAGGTTGCAGCGTCCGGCTATGGCCAATGTGTTGCTGACCGCCTCGGGAGCGTAGGAAAAGGCCCGTGCCATCTCTTCCGGCGACTTGACGTAGAACTCGTCGACCGAGAATTTCATATGGGTCGGGTCGTCCATGGTCTTGCCGGTCTGGATGCAGAGCAGCACCTCGTGGGCCCGGGCATCCTCGCGATTCAGGTAGTGGCTGTCATTGGTTGCCACCAGCGGCAGCTTCAGTTCCGACGCCACCTCCATCAGCCGCTTGTTGACGACATCCTGCTCCGGGATGGTATTTTCCTGCAGCTCGATGTAGTAGCGGTCGGGGAACAGCTCGCTGTACCAGCGGGCGGTCGCGACCGCCTCATCCATCCTGCCCCGGCCGCACTGCATCGCCACTTCCCCCTTGAGGCAGGCGGACATGGCGATCAGCCCCTCGGAGTGCCCCGAGAGCAGTTCGCGGTCTATGCGGGGGCGGTAGTAGAAGCCCTCCTTGTATCCGGCAGAGGTCAGGTAGGAAAGATTCTTGTACCCCTGCATGTTCTCGCAGAGCAGGATCAGATGGTAGGCCGCGTCGGAGATGCCTTTGGAGTCCCTTGAAAAGCGCGATTCAGGTGCCAGGTACAGCTCGCAGCCGATGATCGGCTTGACGCCGGCCTTCTTGCATTTGAGGTAAAACTCCGCCGCCCCGAACATGTTGCCATGGTCGGTAATCGCGACTGCCGGCATGTTGTATTTTTTGGCCTTTTCGATCAGGTCATCGAAGCGGATGGCACCGTCCAGCAGCGAATATTGGGTATGGAGATGAAGATGAACAAAGGGGGAAGAGGGGTTGCTTTCATAATTTTCGGGCGTTTCCATGCGCTGCTGCCTCCGGGCGAATCAATGAGGGTGAATTATGCCTTATGCCGGGATATAGGTCAAGGAAAGGTAGGGGGACAACATTCTGTGGGTGATTTTGGGTCAGTCTGGAGTTTCTGGGGGATAAATAAAGACTCAGTACTTTGGAACTACAACCGGTCAGGCCATTTCCTTGATGAATGATAAATCCGCAAAATCTGCATGGTCTCGTCCTTGACCCGGTACGGCACGATGAAAGGAGTATTTGGCACAATCAACTCTTTCGTACCGGGTACTCGACCGGTCCGGCCGATGCCGGGCTGATCTCTCAGATGCGATACTGCCCTGACGATTTTCAGCACTACACCGGCTGCAGCCTGTGGATCATCCTTTGCGATGTATGTCTCGACCTCGTTCAGGTCGTGAAGCGCGCTGTCAAGCCATCTTACGCGCAACTTTGGCCTCCCATGTTGCCAGCACCTCATCATGGTCTATAAAAGTTGCTCCGGCTCTATCCGCTTCCAGCAGCGCTTCCTGAATACCCTTGATCTGCCATTCATTAACATCCAGATACTGCTCCAGTGCATCCTCAATAACATAGGATTTTGAACGCCGCGTTATGCGGGCGAGATTGTCAAGGCGAGTTCGTGTGTCCGGTTTGACCCGTACCGTTAAACTTGCTGCTTTGAGCATGATATACCTCCATGTAATACATTTGCATACATTGTATGATTGGTGACCCGGTTGGTCAACAACAAATCCTGTGCCAGCCAAACTTATTAAGACTGTCAACTTGCCGCTTACCCCCACCGCCAGAGAGACAGGATGAGAACGATGACCAGGACGATGGTAAGGTTCATGTACGCCATGAAGTAGAAAACCTTCTCGTGCGGCTCCATCTTTCGGGGACCGACGGCGATGAGTGCGCCGACTTCCCGCATTGCTGATATCTTGTCATCTCCGTGCGGCGCCAGTTTAAGCGCTTCGGTCAGATCCACGCCGGCGTTGTGCCGCCCCATGTGTACCCCCTGTTTCCAGAGGTTGCTGGATGTCGCATCGAATATTTTGCCGCCGAAAGCAAAATAGGCCGGCCGACCTTCCTTGCCGTCACATGAAGCCAGTTCTTCCTCCGTTAAATCGCCTGATGCGGCAGAAAGCCGCGGTTTCTTACCCTTTGCCTTGAGCCGCGGTCCGATGAAAGTGATGACGATAACGGCGGATATGACCATTACCAGATAGAGGGCAACCTTTGCGAGCAGGAGGATGCCGAAGCGGGTGTGCAAAAGGGTATCGACGGACGTGATCCGGTAGAGTGTCAGGATTGCACCGGTTACGCCC
>DATNCC010000134.1:0-9125 GCA_035571735.1 Dongiaceae bacterium
GAATCATCATTTTGTGAAGTGGTGGCGGATTGAGGACGATTTTCTCGATTATGATCTGATCGAGAGGTTTGTTGAGAACTTGTCCGCTGACGAGGAGTTGGGGGGCATTGATCTTTTGACCATGGAAGAGATGTGGAGCAAGCTCCAGAAAATCGCTGGAACACGGGTTAAGTTGTTGAATGATGCTTCCGGAGACAAGGTTGAATGGGTGCATCAGGGTAAAACAGGCACACAGACTCAGGTTTGCGGGTATACCCCGGAAAATATCATGTCGATCTTCGATGTCGAATCGAAAGGCAACCCGGTCGGTTCATAACCGGTAATTACTTCCCCCGGGCACAACTTCCGGAATCGGGTTTACTGGAGAAAGACATATGAGCAAGACAAGACTGATTGTTATCGGCGGCGATGCAGCCGGAATGAGTGCTGCTTCGCAGGCCAAACGCCGTTGCCCCGAGCTCGAGATTATCGTCTTTGAGCGCAGCCCTCATACCTCCTTTTCCGCCTGAGGAATACCTTACTATGTCGGCCGGGTTGTCGACAGGGAAGAATCTCTCATTATCCGTACGCCGGAAAAATTCCGGGAGCGGGACGGAATCGACGTCAGAATTCACCATGAAGTAGAGGAGCTTGATCCGGGGGCAGGGAGAGTCCGGGTTCGCGATCTGCTGAGCAATAGTGTCTCGTGGGAGTCCTATGATCAACTGCTGATTGCCACCGGCGCCCTGCCGGTTTGTCCGGATCTCCCGGGCTCGGACGCCGTCGAGATTTGCGGGGTAAACACCCTTCAGAGCGGTCTGGAGATACGGCGGCGTCTGGATGCCGGAGGGATTAAAAGAGGGGTAGTCGTCGGTGGTGGTTACATCGGTCTGGAGATGGCGGAAGCTCTGGTCAGACATGGCCTGGAGGTTTCTCTGATCAACAGGTCTCCTCAGGTCATGGTGACCCTTGATTACGACATGGGAGCTCTGGTTTCCCAGGAGCTGCGCGATCTCGGGGTAAACCTGTATCTGGAGGAGACGCTTACTGCGTTCGCGACAAAAAAAGGAAAAGTGACGGGGGTAGTGACCGATAAACGGACGCTGCCTGCCGACATCGTGGTTCTGGGTCTGGGGGTACGCCCGAACACAGAGCTGGCTGCAGCAGCAGGCGTCCCTCTAGGAGAAAAGGGTGCAATCCGGGTGAATGAGCGAATGGAGACCGGCCTCCCGGGCATCTGGGCAGCCGGGGACTGTGCCGAGTCGTTTCACCTGGTCAGTCGCCGCCCTTTCTACATCGCGCTCGGCACTGTCGCCAATCGCCAGGGTAGGGTGGCCGGCATCAATCTGGGCGGAGGTTATGCTACTTTTACCGGGGTAGTGGGGACTGCCGTTACCAAGATCTGCCAGATGGAAGTAGCCCGTACCGGCCTTCAGGAGAAAGAAATCGCGGCGCTTGGTCTTGAGCACGTCAGTGCCGTTATCAAGAGCCGGACCAGGGCAGGGTACTATCCGGGCTCAGGAGAGATCACAGTCAAGCTGCTGGCCGAAAAAGGGAGCGGCCGCCTGTTGGGGGGGCAGATTGTCGGAATGGAGGGCTCGGCCAAAAGGATCGACACGGTGGCGACAGCCCTGCATGCCGGATTTACTGTGGAGGAGATGATTAACCTCGACCTCGGCTATGCACCCCCGTTTTCACCGGTCTGGGATCCGGTGGTGACCGCTGCCCGGGCGGTTGCCAAGAAGCTCTGACCAGTTATCGGGAAACGGAGCCTTGCCGCTGCTATTGATCAGAATGAGAAGGGGATATGAGTAATCTGTCCTCTTTTTGCTTAATCACATTTTGCAGCAACGAAACGCCAGCTGAACTTAAATAGTGTTTCAGGAGTTAACTATGTTCAAGCGTATTGATCATGTTGAGATCATCCCAGCCAATTTTGAAAAATCAATGAAGTTTTACACCGAGGTCCTTGGCTTTATCGTTAAACAGCGACTGAAGGTTGCAGCCCCTCCGCTCGAAGAGATAGCATATCTGGAACTTGGCAACACGGTACTCGAACTGATGCGGGTTCCTGACGCCTATTGTGTGGCAAAAGAGCCATGGAGCGCCGGTTACAGAATGATGGCACTTGAAGTGGACGATATGGACCAGGCGGTAGAGTATCTAACCGGGAAGGGAGTGGCAATTACCTGGGGACCCGTGGACCTGGGGAAATCGAAGCGGGCCGAGATACATGACGCAGACGGGTTTCCCATTGAACTGAGGCAATGGTAAAGAGTCATGATACGAGTCAAACGTGTATATGACCAGAATGAGCCGGACGATGGACCTCGCTTTCTGGTTGATCGGCTCTGGCCGCGTGGATTGAAAAAACAAAACCTCCCGATGGATGGATGGTTGAAAGAGGTCGCGCCCAGCGCTGCATTGCGTCAATGGTTCGGGCATGACCCTGTCAAATGGGATGAGTTTTGTCGTCGTTACAATATTGAATTGGAGGCCAACAGCGAAGCCTGGCGACCCCTCCTGGATATGGCAGGAAAGCGGGACCTCACCTTGCTCTACAGTGCGCATGACACTGAACATAACAATGCCGTGGCAATACGATTGTTTCTCCAAAAAAAACTTAACGACGCTTCTCAAAAATCGCACAAAACCTAACTGAAAAAGAATGCAGGCACGGCAGTGTTCCTGGTCAAGCCGGTTCCAGGAACACTGCCCCAACTGGCGGGACGTGTGCTTCACTTCGCAGTACGTCCGGCAAATTACAGCTTAAAACATTACCTGAAAACCTGCTGTCAGATACCAGTCGTTCACCAACTGCAGTCCATTCACAGCCTGAACAAGAGGTATTCCGCCTTCCACCCCGAAACTGAAAGGCCCCTTTATGTAGCTCGCTCCGATGAAGCCGTCCAGTCGCTGCCCGCCGTAATTGGCAGGATCAGCATCAGGCATTGAAGCTCCGGTTACGGGATCCATAATCTTTGCGATCTCGGGGTCCTCGCCATGGATCCGTCCGGTGTCGTTGAAGGCGAGCCGCAGCCAGGCGCTGGCAGGACCGATGGCGCGCTGGAGCCAGCTGTTCAACTTGACATTGTTGCCAAGGGTGTAACCGGCATCATTGTCTCCCATGTGATAGGTGTAGGAGGCCTGCGCCCCCCAGTTCCAGGCCGCATCTTCGCTAAGTGCATTGTAAGTCAGCGCAGGCTTGAGGTCGAAGGTGCCTGAACCGAGCTGCATATCATAGGGGGCGCGGAACTTCCTGCTCATCATCTCAATCTGCTGATGGATGTCGCCAGTCGGGATGCTGAGACCGAGACTGCCAACCAGATAATTATTGATCTTGTAGATCCCTCTCAGTTCGGTATCACCGAATCCGCTGGTGCGCATCGGAGCACCCGGAACGTTGCCCATCCCCATGTTCATAAGCATGTCCATCGTCATGGCCTGATAGTTAGCCATGCCCATCACCGTCAAGCGGTCGGTTATCCCGTACATGATCATCAACATCTGCATGTCCATTGTCATCCTGATGGGCGTCATCATGAATCCGTATGGCTTGCTCCCCTGGGGGCTGACCTGACTCACGGGGACTTTATCGGTGCTGTCCTGCAGGCCATCCATGCTTACATGCATGAACTTGTAGCTGGTCATCCACATGCCGGCCGGGTGGGTATGGTAGATGTCGTCGCTGAAGGCGGGATTGAAGATCATCTGGGAGCCCGGTCCCATGTGGCTGCTCATGTCGTGGCCCGTGTGGGCATGCTGCCCGTCAGGGTTCTGAACAACTTCAACCGCTTCCTGTTTAGCCGCCTGCATCGCCTGGTCGAAGGTGCTAACGCCACCGCCGTGTTCCTGCACGAATTTCTGCGCGTCCTCCTGTCTGGCAAAGGCCCATTTGGGCAGGGCGGTCATGACGCCCTTCTCATTGCCCCCGATTACCCAGATGGCGCTCCTGGCATCTGTCAGCTCCTTTGTCGGGTAACTGGCAACCTTGAGCGAAGTGACCTGTTTGTCCCAGTTCTTCTTCATGTCGGTCACAGCGCAGTGGAGGCTGCAGACTCCCACGGTTGAGCCGTCGGCATAGCTTATGACCATCCGGCTGCGGGCAAAGATGTTTCGATCCATACCGCATTGCTGGCAGTTATCGGGGCTCTCCACCGTCTCTGCTCCTGCGGCAAAGGGAAAGGTCATAAGCAGGAACATCAACAGCAGCATCATGTATTTTTTCATGTCAACTCCTTTTAGAATATTCCCTGAATTCCTGTATGCGACTCATCGGGGGAGTGACGGCCCCCGATGAGAAAAAAACGATTTATCAGTTCTTCCGCGCCCCTTCGGCGATCCATTTCCGGATCGCCTTGTAATCGGCATCCTGGTTGGTCCAGAAGCTGCCGCCGCCGTGGGCGGCGCCGTTCAGGGTCTTGACCAGGATGAGGCTGGACGGCGGAGAAGTGATATTGACAACGCTCAAAATACCCTGCTTTGTCCACGTTTTATCCGGAACCGGCCCGGACCCGTGCGGGGTATACGCCGGAACCAGCACAGAAGAGCCTTCAAAGGTCATTAAATCGAGTCCCTTGCTGTAATCGAAGGGCGGTTCTCCTGCGGGGGCTCTGGCGGTGGTGTCGCCCGGTATATGGCATGGTGCACACTTGCTCCGAAGGATGGGGAATATATGCTTCCTGTAGCTGAGCCCGGTGTCCGGATAGGACTTGAGAGTGCTGGTGGCGAGTGCCCACAGCCCTCCGCGGCTGCCCATCCCGGCATGGTGCATGCTGCAGCTCATACGACCGCCTCCAACCGGAGCGATACTGACCATGGGCCGGTAACTGTTGCCATATTTTACCCAGGCCTTGTAGTTCCAATTGCTCGAATCGGTGTTGTCCGGGTTATTGAAGAAGGGTTTGTCGGTCCAGAAATTTCCGACTTCATTGGTTGTCATGCTGAAGGTCTTGCCGCTGATATTCTGAAAAATGATCTCTGCGCCGACCAAAGGAGTGCGGGCCGCCCGGCTGTCATAGACGGTGCCCGACATCGTCCAGACCTTGTTGCCGGCCTTGCCGCCGGGGGTATGGCAGATGCCGCAGTCGTCTCCTGGATGATGGATTGCATCGCCCGGGCCATTGTCTTTGCCGGCAAGGTAGCCGGTGGGAATCGGTTGCCACTTGCGGCCGTCTACGGTGAAGTTGGAGGCATCATAGACGGTTGGGGGTGCCAGAGAGTCGGCGATGGCCTGTATCTGGTCCGCACCCAGGGAGAGATCCCCCATGCCGCCGATGTTGCTGTTGATCGCCGAATGGATGCGAGTGGCGGTGGCCCCGTTTTTACCGGAACTGTTCAGAGGACCGTGGCAGCCGGCGCAGTTGGCCGAGTAGAGGGTCGCGCCGTCGAGCGCCGCGACAGCCCAGACGAATCCTCCAAGTACAAGGGAGATTGCACATGCTATGTAGAAGTTTCGTTTCATGGTCAGTTTCCTCCCTTTGACACGGTCTTGGCACAGCAGTCATGTCCGGTGGTTGAGCTGTCGGTGCCGTCGGCATGGAAGGTTGTGGTAACCGTGCTTCCGCTTTCCAGAGATATGCCGTAGATTCCGCCTGATTGCCGGTTCATTGTCGGTGCGCCTACCAGGAGTTTGGGGCCGTTCTTGGTGAAAGGAGCCATGAAGGTTCCGTAACGCATGTTACCGCTGGAACCGTTGAAAGCCGTTGCACTCGTGACGGGTGTCGCGCTGCCGTCAATCCTGATGTCTTTTCCCATGATCAGGTAAACCTTGCCGCTCGTGAGGCCGTCGGCGGCGGAGGTGGCTCCGTCCTTGTCGGCATTGATAGCCGCAACAGCCAGGTCCGGCTTGCCGTCTCCATCCACGTCTCCGACAGGAGCGATGCTGCTGCCGAAAAAGTCGAAATAACCCGCGCCGTCGATTCTGGTGAGAAGATTGCTGCCGGGCGCGGCCAGATTGATGGCACGTGTGCCGGCTGCACCCTTCACGATGTAGACCCGGCCGACCCGGGCCGTGCTGACGCTGTTCAGGGATACGGTCGCCTGTGGTGCTCCGATGACCAGTTCGTCGAAGCCGTCACCGTTCAGGTCCTTGATTATTGCCAGCGCGGTGCCGAACTTGCTGTCGCTGCTGGTGATTTTCACATCAGGACTGTCGATGGACGGGTTGAAACCGGATTTGCCGTAATAGACCAGTACCTTGCCGGTTGCGCCGATGATCAGGTCACCGATGCCGTCGTTGTTCAGGTCTCCGCAAGCGACGGTAAAGCCGATTCCGGTGTTGGTCGTGCTGGCGGCGAGCTTGATGCGGGTGGTCTCCTTGAAATCGGGTCCGAAATAGACATAGGCCGCGCCGCCCTGGTAGCGCTCGGGACCCGGCGAGTTGAAAGGGGCACCGACGATAATGTCCTTGATGCCGTCCCCGTTGAGGTCACAGCCGCCGCTCATGGACAGACCGAATTTATCCAGGGCGTCCTCTCCGGCCAGCTTGGCGATTACCTTGCCGCTGCTCCCCCCTTTGAAGATGGTGACACTGCCGGAGAGCGACACATCCGTGCCGTCGCCGTTGTAAGCCCCCACTGCAAAATCGGCCTTGGCGTCGCCATCCACGTCCCCCAGATTCGCGAGCGTGAATCCGAAGTTGTCATCGCCGGCAAGAACCCAGGTCGGTTTGGCGTCAAAACCGTTGGCGCTCCCTTTGTAGATCAGGACGGCGCCCACGGTGCCGTTGTCTTTGGCATATGGAGCTCCGACCATCATGTCGTCTATTCCGTCGCCGTCATAGTCCGCCAGTCCGCCGCTCTGGCCCTGCTGGCTTCCCTTCAGGGCAACGGTTTTGCCAGCTCCGCTGCCTGCGCCTTGATATGGCGAAAAGCCATTGCTGCAGCCAGTAAGAGCCATTGCCATGGCCAAAAAAACACTCGCTATATTCGCTATATTCTTGTGATGAATCATCATCGTTTCTCCTTTATTGAATAAATCTGGCTTCGGCTGTTGACAGCAGGCGTGCGCTGGTCGGAGCGAAGCGCTGTTTACATGGCTTGACCATGTCAAAGTGCTGCCGCAGCGACGTGGATCGCCAATCAGTCAACGGATGTGCCGACAGTTACTGGTGCCGGGGTGAGAGCTTTTCAGGAGAGTACGACAAGTTTTGGAGGGGGGTCTGGAGGGTCGCCATGATGGTCTGTCAAGCGCTTGCAATGGAGACTGGAAAGGCACTCTGAACGGAAAACCGGGGTATCTGCGCTGAAGCGGTACGGCAACTGTTCGGATGTTCCCCCATTCCAAAAGGCGAGCAGTTTATTGCTGCCGCAGGGGCAACCGCAACTTAGTACCGTCTTGCTTCCATGGTCTTTTTTCTTGCAGCAATCCGCTGTGTGGGCGTGTTCATGTTCGTGGTTGTCCTGCAGCTTCTTTTTCCAGCAGCAACAGGTATGGTTGGCACTCTGTTCCGGCGAACAGCCACAGCTGGCGCACTCTCCGGTACACTCTCCGATGACGGCGCGAGTGATGATCCCGGATTTTGCCGCAAAGGTCAGAAGAGGGCTGATTACCATTGTACTGTAACTCAACATGATCAGCAGGGCGATTATCTGGAATTTTCTCACACAGGGATCCGGTTTTTAAAGGAGTTTCGTTCTGTTCGGCCTGGAACTAACTTCTTCTTGGCTGTTCATTTCTTTGGGCTGCAACTTCAGCGAACTTCAAGTCTTCCTGCAGGATATGATTAAGAAACCAGTCCCTTAAGAACTGCAGGCTGTCTTTGCAAACCTTTTCATCCTCTTCATGGAACGCTCTGGTGAGTTGAACCACCATCTGCTCCCTGTAGTATTTATGCTGGTTTTTCTGTGTTTCCAATTCCTGATAGCCATAATGGGCCATCAATTTTTCCTCGGTTGTGAAATGAAGATTGGAATATTCGTTCATCTCACGCAGTGACTGCATGACATGATTATGGTCAACAGGAGCTTGCGCTGCATCAAACAGCCGGTTCATTATGGCGAAAATCTTCTGGTGCTGTCTGTCAACCACGGGAATATGGGTGTTGAATGATTCCTTCCAGATAAAGAATGGCATGATGACCTCATTCGAATAAAAAACTTCTCCGACACAGATTTCTAGTACTTGGACCAGGCCGGGGAAGTCTCGTAGTGACAATCAAGGTTAGAACAACTCTTCGGATTAACCGCCGATGAAGTGTTGTAAGCACCGTTGTACAAGGGGTTGGCAGTGCCGAATTTATGAATCAGGCTGCCCTCACCGAAGTTGATACTGCGAGGCTGGGTCGAATCACTCATGGTATGGTTCGCAGCCAGGTTGGTATGACAGACACCGCAGACCACGGCTGCATTACCGCTACCGAATGTATCGCCGGAAGGATTGAGGGTTACCCCGTAAAACGCCTTGATAAACTCGATATGCTTTGCGTGGGCGCCTCTACCTTCCATGGCAACTGTTTTGCCAAAGTTGGTGGTTCCCCACGTGGTACCGCCGGCTGTTGTGTCGTAATCGTGACAACTGCTGCAGCTGCCTCCGGCAGCCTGGAGCGTGCCGTCAATATGGGTCGGCCCGCTTCCGTTATGGCCGTGACACCCGGCGCAATCGCTTGCAATCGTCAGGCCGGCGTGCAGATATGAGGAAGGAGCCGATAGTGGCGGTGCACCGTGGCATTGGCCGCAGTTTGCTGCTGTTTTTGCGTATGTGGTCAGATAGGTCGTTCCGGTCCAGGTCGGTGACGTGTTGGCGCCTCCGGCAAGTCTGCCGCCGTGGCAGTAGTTGGCTGAACAGACACCGGCGGAATAGGTCGGGGTCAGGGCACCGCGCGAGGCAGGTGTGCCGGAAGTGCCGATGTTCCGCGCAAGGTTGCTCCAGACCAGACCGGTTGTCCCATTGGCATGAGCTCCTGACGCAGGGACCGTATGACAATCCGAGCAGAGTACCACTCTGGAAGTGTAATTATTGACAGCTCTCAGGTGCGCATCATGTGCACCGACCTGGGGGTCGTTTGAAACGCCGTTGGTAATGACTCCGGTCTGACCTGCCAGATCGGTTCCGGTGCCGGCATAGCCGGGGGCCGACTGCACGGCGCTGGCGGTACTGTAATTTGCCGGGATAGTCTTTTTGCCGTGGCATTTGGTACAGGCGGC
>DATNCC010000135.1:0-7565 GCA_035571735.1 Dongiaceae bacterium
TGCATTTCTAAGGGTTTTCCCCAATTGATCAAGATTCAGTTATTGATGTATATAGGATGCACTTATAAAAGCCGCTAATTAGCAGGCCTAGGAACATTTTTAATGTATTCGATCCTGATTATCGAAGATGACCCGGCATACTGCAGCATGATGGAATTGATCCTTCAAATGGAAGGATTTGATGTCCATACCGCTTCTGATGGGCAATCAGGTCTTGCCTTGTTACGTGCTAAACGCCCTGATCTGATACTGTGCGATATCATGATGCCGGAAATGGATGGCCATTCTGTACTGGAAATTTTGAAGGGTGATGACAGACTCGTCGATATCCCTTTCATCTTTGTTACTGCTCTGGTGGAACGTGAGGATGTACGCGGGGGGATGTCAGCCGGAGCAGACGACTACCTGCCTAAGCCATTTTCCGCCGATGAATTGCTTGCCGCCGTTACCGGCCGGATTCGCCGCCACGAGATGATCAAATTGCAACAAGCTAAATCGGCCTTTCATGAGGAAAAAACCTTTCTCAGCCATACGATTACCAAGCGGGAACGAGAGGTTCTTCTGCTGGTAGGACACGGCGCCACAACCAAAGAGATTGCCGAACGACTTGGAATCGCCCCGAAAACCGTAGAGGTGCACCGGGCGAACCTGATGAGAAAGCTTGATGCCACCAACGCTGCCGGACTTGCCCGATGGGCATTCATTTTCTGTCAGTCCATTAAAGCCCCTCCGAAATAATTCCCGCATACATCGACTCGATAACTCACCGCCAACTCCGCAAAATAAATGCATTTCTAATGGTTTTCCCCAATAGATCATACTCATGATCTGCTCTATAGTGATGTACAGAGCATACAAAGTTTTGACACGACACATGTGGAGAAAATATTGGCGATGAGTCTGCAGATCCTGTACGGCCTGCATTCGGAGATGATAGTTGCGATGATTGTCTGACCGAGAGGGGTCCAATGATATTTCAGAATGTCCGAAACGCCAAGGAGTAAACAATATGGCTGTGCTCCAGGCAGGACTCAACGAACTCGATACCGGAGAACTACTGCGGGTGCTTTCAGCTCTGCGCAGGGAGCGCCACGGATACGGTAACTTCCGGAGATGGAAATGGAGCACTTCTTGGCCCGCTTTACAGATTTCGCCGGCTGATGGCTTAGGAGTACATCATGCAGATTAATGATCGTGAAGTTGCCTGAATTTTGACACGACACATTGTGATGTAGGGAGAGCAATCATGTCCGATTCCAACGAGAAAAATATTGGCGATGCATCTGCAGATCCTGTAAACCCTGCAACCGAAGATGATAGCTGCGATGGTTGCCGGACCGAAAGGGTTGCCGATGATGTTTCAAAATGTTTGATGAAAAGACCATGGTGCAACTATGCCTTTTTGTTCGGCTTATCTGCCTATTGCACTCACCTGCGGCACAAGGAATTCAGAAAAAAGAACAAAGGGCAATGATCACACATCGCGATATTTCTGAAAAAAAGCCTGAGGAACATGAATGTACCAAAGCTGTTACTTGCCCAGATTCCCTTCGTCTCTACCATAGCTGTTCCTGCAAAATAACGAATCACGCCACCGTCCAAATTTCCCAACTCGTAACTTCAGGTAAAGATAAACGAAACATCACGAATGACATAGGAGCCAGCGCAGATATGTCCAATAACAAGATTAAGGTTCCGGTGGCTGGTGATTTCGAGAAGAGTAGCGCGGGATGTCCCTTGGGCGGGAGGTTCGAGGTCGCCCTGCCGCCGGAGAAATCCGAAGCTGCTGAACAGGTTGTGACTACCGTCCTTATCGTGGAGGACGACTCCTTTGTCCTGGAATTCATGATGAAAATGATAGCATTTTGCGGCCACAGGGTGATCGGCGCCAGGGATGGCCTCGAGGCGCTCACTCTCTGGGAAAGCGAGCGTCCGCACGTGGTCCTCATGGATGTGCAGATGCCGAAGCTGGATGGTGTCGAAACGACACGCATGATCCGCGCCCGCGAACACGAGATCGGCGGACAGGTGCCGATCTACGGTCTGACCGCCCATTCGTTGAAAGAAGACGTCAATCGCTGCCTGGATGCGGGGATGACGGGGCACATCGGCAAGCCGATTGATTTTAAGGAAGTGCGGGAAGCAATAAGAAGGCATCAAGCGAGTTAACCGCAGGCGTTTGGATCGCCGTGGGAGATCATAACCTGCTGATTTTTTCCGGCGGGCCTATAAACTCCGGCAGAGGGGGAGGCAACGGCTGCAGTGGCTCGCCGTTGTGCATTGGACAGTATTCTGTAGGATGGGTCCCGGCAAGGTAGTACTCGTCACGCTTTTCCGGACAGCCTGTCTTTGCCGCGAAGCCGGTAGCCGGGTCTATCGTCATTTTGACAACCGTTTCCGGCTGGATGAAATCGACCGCAGGTCTGGCTGCCAGCGACGGACGCATGAACTTCTCCCAGATCGGCGCCGCAATCGCTCCGCCGGTAAAGCCCTTCCCGCCCGGTCTGGGGAGATCGTACCCGACCCAGATGCCTGTCACTACCTGCGGCGTATAGCCGATGAACCAGGCGTCACGGTAATCATCGGTGGTGCCGGTCTTGCCGGCGGCCGGACGCTGCTGACTGAAACCTTTTAACGATTTGGCGGTACCGTACACCATGACGTCCTTGAGCATGCTGGTGGCGACATAGGCGGTATCCGGGGAGAGGGCAGGGGCGACCAGCGGCGGATTTTCCGTCATCGTCTGCCGCTTGCGGTCGAAGATCCGGATGATGGCCCGTGCTTCGGAACGCTGCCCCGCATTGGCCAGCGGGGTGTACGCCTGCACCAGGTCATTAAGGGTAACCTCTTCGGTGCCAAGGGCCAGGGAAAGATCATTGGAGGCGGTCAGCGGCAGCCCGAGCCTGCCGCTAAAATCGGTAAAATAAGGGACTCCGATGGTTTCCAGCAGTTTCACCGTAATGACATTGTTTGAGTGCGCAAGGGCCTGCCTGAGAGAGAGAGAGCCGTACTGCTCCCGGCCGTAGTTGAGTGGTGTCCATGCAGCACCGTTCCCCTTGTTGTAGGAGACCGGCGTATCGTCCCAGATGCTGCTGCTGGTGATCCCTTTTTCCAGGGCAGCGGCATAGATCAGCGGCTTGATTGACGAGCCGGGCTGACGCTTGGCATACAGGGCGCGGTTATAGCTGCTCTTGCCGAAGTCTGTTCCACCGACCACTGCCAGCAGGTCCCCGGTAGCGGTATCCAGGCTCACCAGCGCTCCCTGCAGCTCGGGTGAATGCCGTTTGACCCCGTCACGCAGGGTTTTTTCCGCCAGTTTCTGCAGGTTCAGGTCCAGGGCCGCGGTTACTTCGACCCCCCCCTGTTCGATGATCTCCCTGCCGTACCGTTCGATCAGTTTGCCCTTGATATGTGCCAGGTAATACGGGGCCTGAGCCGGCTGGGTGTAAGTGACCCGCTGGTTTCGCAGCTGCTTTTTCTGCTTGGGAGTGATCATTTTGAGATCCTCCATCCGCTTCAGGACGATGTCCCGCCGGCCCGTGACTTTTGCCGGCTCCCCGAGCGGGTTGTAGCGGCCCGGGTTTTTCGGCACTCCGGCCAGCATGGCGCATTCGGCTTCGGTCAGCTCTTCCGGGTATTTGTCAAAATAGATTCGGCTGGCCTGGGCGATCCCCCAGGCGCCATTGCCGTAATAGATCTCATTGAAATACATCTCCAGAATCTGCTTCTTGGTGTACTTCTGCTCGAACTCCACCGCCATGATCCCTTCCTGGATCTTCCGGTCGATGGATTTTTCCGCGGACAGGTACTTGTTCTTGATCAGTTGCTGGGTGATGGTCGAGCCCCCTTCGGCCAGCCTCCCTTTCACCACATCCTTCACCAGCGCCCGGGCGATGCCGCGGACATCGATGCCGCCGTGCTCGTAGAAGCGGGCATCCTCGACCGCCACCAGCGCCTTCTGCAGGAAATCGGGAATCCGCTCGATGGGGGTCCAGTACCTTGTCTCCGGGAGGATCCGGCCGACGAAACGTCCTTCCCGGTCGAAGACCTTGATGGAGGTGTAGCCGGAGTGCAGGGGAGGGTAGGCGGCGATATTTTCCTGAGCGAGGGCCGACGGTGCGAAACTCAGGAGCAGGCAGGAAAGAGTGGCAGTAATAGAGACCAGGTTATGAAAAAGCCGGGAAAAATGTGCAGGCAAGCTGTTGATGCTCCTTTATAGGTATAATGGGAAGAAAAAGACTTATTCGGGTTCAAAAGTTGTTTCTTAGGTTATAGGTAAGGAGCCTACGGTGTCAAGTCAAGGAAACGGCGTGGATCTGAGAGGTGGTGGTGAATATGCATTGAAAAGGCGGGGTATGGAACCCCGCCTTTCAGTCTTTAAACAAGAAACTAAAACATCTTACATCTTCTTGTTTCGATGTCGTTATTCCGAGGCGCCCGCCTCAACAGCCTTCAGGGTAAAGAGGTGCCAGACAGTGATCAGTACCCCGCAGAGGAAGACAATCCCGATGCCGAAGGCGATCCGGAACCACAACATCATGGTGATGTGGGCGGTGCTGTAGCCGATGTCGAGGAAACGCTCCAGATAGGTCTGGAGAATGCCGGCTACGCCGAAGGTGAGCCCCAGGAGAAACATCGCGATGGCCATGATCCAGAAACCCCACTGCCCGGCAGTGTCGCGGTACTTGCGGATATTTTTCAGGCGGGGGAGCGCGAAGTAGAAAATGGTCAGGTTGAGGAGCCCATAGGCTCCGAAGAAGGCAAGATGACCGTGGGAAACGGTGACCTGGCTGCCGTGGGTATAATAGTTGACCGGCGGCAGGGTGTGCATGAATCCCCAGAGACCCGCACCGACCAGGTGATAGATGGCGAGCCCAACGATGTAGGTCCAGATGAGCGGATTGATGATCGGATTCTTCCTTTCCCGCACATGCATCCAGGTATCCACCACCATGAGCACGATAGGCAGCGGCTCCAGCGCGCTGAATATCCCGCCCCACCAAAGCCAGTAATCGGGAGCGCCGAGCCAGTAGTAATGGTGGCCGGTGCCGACGATGCCGGTAAAGAGAAACAGCCCGGTTTCCACGTAGAGCCATTTCTCCACTACCTTCCGCTCAACGCCGGTCACCTCCATGATGATGAAGGCCATGATGGCCGCAGTTACTATCTCCCACGCCCCTTCCACCCAGAGGTGGATTACCCACCACCAGTAGTAGTAATCGGTGTTCAGGTTCTTGAAAAACGGCATGCCGAACAGATAGAGGAGGGCGAGAAAGGTTACCCCTCCGAGCAGCATCCACTGCAGCGCCGATTTTTCCTTTGCCTTGAAAATTGTCATGGCCACATTGGCGATGAACAGCAGAGCGGCGACGACGATCAACGCATTCAATGGGAAGGGGATTTCCAGGAGCGGTTTCCCTTTGGTCCAGTGGAACAGGAAGCCGACCACCGCAGTCACGGCGGCCGAGGCGAAGATAATAAGTTGGAGATAGGCGATCCTGGTGCTGAACAGCTCCCGGTCACATTCCATGGGAAGAATAAAGTAGGTTCCCCCCATGAAGCCTAGCAGCATCCAGGCGACCAGCAGGTTGGTGTGGATGGAGCGGGCCGTATTGAAAGCAAAGACGTCCACCAGCCACTGGGGGAGGGTGAAGGCATAGTTTATCGAGAGCCACAGACCCATTGTCACCTGAAGACAGAATAGGACGAGGGCGAGGCGTATGTACCAGAGGGAGACTCTCTGGCTTTCAAAGCGGATCATCGGCGCACCTCCTTCGGGATTTTCAGGCTGAGGACGAAGTCGGCAATCAGGGCGGCCGTCTCCCTGGTCACGTTCTGGGGGGGCATCCCGACCCCGGGCTTGACCTCCTGGGGATTGAGGATATACCTGATCAGTGTCTCCCGGTCGTAGGTGAGCCGTCTGGCTATTTCGTTGAAGTCGCCTGCGATGTTTCGTCCCTGATTCTCGAAGCTGTGACAGCCGCCGCATGCTCCGAGGACGATATCAACTTTGTCCAGCTGCTGGGCCCGGGCCTCGCGCAGCTGGTACGCCTTGACGAATTTCTCGTCCTGGGGGGGCCAGTGCCGGTTGTCGATGGTGCCGACCCACTTTAGGAAGGCCACCAGTTGTTTCGCTTCCGGTTCGGTCACCCCCATGTGCGGCATCTTGCGGAAGGAGTTCTTGTAAACCTCTTCCGGATGCATGACGATGGCGATAATGTTGTTCTCCCCCAGCCGGTAAAATGCCTTGGTCATATCCGGCGCATAGTAGGCGCCGAAGCCGAGGATGGTATGGCAGTCGTTGCAGTTGTACTTGTGCCAGACCTTTTTTCCGGCCACCACCTCGGCACTCAGTTGGTCGACCTTGGTGTACTTTGGTGTCTGACGATGGAAATCGTACGTCATCCAGAGAAAGATCGCGGCTGAAGTCAATGTCCCCAGTAAGAAGATCAAGCGAGCCGATTTGCCAGTCATGCTTTGCTCCTCCTTGTGATGTTCCTGCAATCACTTCGTCATAAAAAGTATTTACTAACTTTATCAAATGTTAATCTGCTGTCAATTGACCTGCATCAAGGACAATTCCCTCTCGGCCGACTATGTTAAACCGGAATTACAATACATGCGGGATCATACTGGTAGTGGAGGTGTCATGGCTGAGTTCTTTGTCGTAATGCTTGCGAAAATATGGTTTCTTATTGCTGTTGTCAGCATGACAGGTGGGCTGCGCAGGCAAATGATGCGGGGCATCGCGCCGGATTGTCATGACTGTGGTCCGGAGCAGCCAAAGGCGGGATTGCAGGCTGAAAGTATCTGACAGATCTGCTTGTTACGGCCGTCTCAGTACGCCAGATCAAAGGCGTTTACTATATGCTCTATCTGGTGTGAGTAGTTGTTTTCCAGCAGGATGGCGATAACATCGAAGCGGGCAGGGGCGTCGTGCAGACGGTTTTTAGAGAGCCAGGTGAGTGCGGCCTTGCTGATCTGCCTCTGCTTGAACTCGGTCACAGCAAGCTGGGGGACGCCGTAGGTGAGGGTCCGGCGGCTTTTTACTTCGATAAAGACGATGGTCTTGCGGTCACGGGCGATGATATCTACTTCGCCCCCCTTGCAGCGGAAGTTGCGCTCGACGATCTTGAGGCCTTTTCGCACCAGAAAGGCTGCTGCCAACTCCTCGCCGCGATTTCCGACACCGGCGTTCTCGTGACCTTTCCCCTGGGGAGCGGGAGTGCCTGACTTTTCCGGGTCGCTATTTCCCCCAGTCACGGGAGTACCTGAAGTCGCGGTCGATCGTCCGGTTGGATACCTTGGCAATGATCGGCAGTCTGCGCTTGAAGTGGGAGTTCATTATTCGCTCGCGGATGGTGGCGATGAATTCCGGAGAAAACCCCGCCTTGCCAAGCTCTTCATCGGTCATCCGGAGATCTACCATCCGGTACATCAGCTCATCCACCTCCCGGTAGGTGAAGCCGAGTTCCTGTTCGTCCGTCTGGCCGGCCCAGAGGTCGGCCGAGGGCTTCTTGTCGATGACGTCCTGTGGGACACCCACCTCTTCGGAAAGCTGCCAG
>DATNCC010000136.1:0-7188 GCA_035571735.1 Dongiaceae bacterium
GGGTTCTGGGGCGTCTCGTTGGTGACGTCATCATCACCAAACCGGAGATCGACCGCCTGATGGGCGAACTCCTGTATGTAGCATCGCCGCCGGCAGGCACGACCAGACTCTCCGAGTGGGCGCGCAAGAACTCCTTTACTCTGGGCCTGCACTACACCAGCGAACTCGCACGTCGTCTTGACCGAAGGCAGGCTTACCGTCAGTCCTCATGAAGTTGATATATTTCTCACTTCTGCCCACTTATGATCCTTTCCGAACCTTGTATAGTTTTCACCTACCCAGTTCTTGCCATTCAGGAAAGCCATCTCTGGAAGCCGGAGGATTTCCCCGGACCTCCAACATTCCACTTCGGGATCGGCATCGGCACCATCATTCGTTAGAAACCCAGCCGTGCTGGTTAACTGAGGTTGGTAGCGAGCATCACCACCATGTTGATCTCGGACCTCTTTATTGGAACTATTTGGTTCCATGATCCTTTCTTCGCGGCTGTCATTTCAGTTCGGAGGCATCAATCGAGGTGCAGTAGTGAAAATCGCCTCAGTTCATCCCTGCCGAAAAGGGAGAGTCCGGCCCGGGTCCCGATGGTCTCCAACGCGATGATCACGTCGGGATCTTCGAAGGCCACCTTGCCCGGTGTACCAGCTTCAACCAGGCTTTGGAGCAGAAACTCGTCCAGAAATCGCTCCTCTTCAGCGCTGGAGAGCTTCCCCTTGAAGCCCCGCCGGTGCATGCGGACATGAAACCGGGCATTCGCCAGGCGTGGGAGCCACTCCAGCACCGTCTCGCGTGAGCGCAACTCGAACTCCTCCACGGACTGAAAGCCGAACAGCCGTTGCATGGGCATGAAACGCGATATCCAGGCGGCGATTACGGGGTTGTCGGCAAGCTGATCCTGAAGCGCGGCCATTAGCTGGAAAGGGTCGGCAGCGCGCATCACCAGGGTGTTGAAGAACTCGGTTTTCCGCACCGGGCCGAACTGCCCCAGAAGGCGGCAGGCCGGGGCAAATCCACCTTCGCGAACAGTTATGACTGCATTCCAGTCGTGCACGACATCCTCCTACCTACAGCGAGCATCGCAGACCTCCTCGAAATGGATAGATCGCTTATGTCTAATTGTAGCATTACCGATGGATATTTCCCGTCTATCTTTCCGGTTTTTGCCTTTTCTTTAACCGAGTAATATAATTTTAATAGATACCCGTAGATTGGGATAGAGGTCGTCAAGGAATGAATCATGGCATATGAGTTGGATTCCCGATTACCAGCCGACGCAGCAACCATGTTGCTGCGGGTGGTGGAAGAGGTGGCGGCCGAGCTTCATCCCCACAGGACCGTAGTTGCGACGCTCGATAGCGTGCTTGACCGCGAGCTGGGTTTCGACAGCCTGGGTCGGGTGGAGTTGGTTGCGCGGCTCGAACAATCGTTCGGGGTCGCCCTGCCCGACCATTTGGCGGCAGCCGCCGAGACACCCCGTGACCTCCTGCGGGCGCTGGTGGCTGCCCGCCCCATGCCGGCCGGAGTGAGCGGCGTCGAAACGAACATGATGGCCGTGGGTGAGGCCGTAGTGCCGGTTCATGCGGAGACACTTCCGGAGGTGCTCGAATGGTATGCCGCACGCGAGCCCGATCGTTGCCATATTCGCTTCTACGCCGACGAGGGTGAAGGTGAGGTGCTGACCTACGGTGATCTGGCGGCGGGAGCGGCCCGGATGGCGGCGGGTCTCCAGAACCAGGACCTGCGGCCGGGTGAGGCGGTGGCCATCATGCTGCCGACTGAAACCGATTATTTCCTCGCCTTTTTCGGCGTCCTTCTCGCCGGCGGCATTCCGGTACCCATTTACCCGCCGGCTCGCCCCTCCCAGATCGAGGATCATCTGCTGCGCCAGGCAGGCATTCTGCACAACTGCCTGGCCCCGCTGCTGGTTACTTCAGCGGAGACCGCGCCTGTGGCCAGGCTGCTCGAGGAGCAGGTACCGACACTCAGGCGCGTGGTCACGACCGGAGAACTCTCCGAGGGCGTAACACCGGCACTGCCGCTGGTGTCGCCCGATGCCGTCGCCCTGCTGCAATACACCTCCGGCAGTACCGGCAATCCCAAGGGAGTGGTGCTGACGCACCGCAACCTGCTGACCAACATACGGGCCATGGGTGCGGCGGCGGCCGTGCTCCCCACCGACGTGTTCGTCAGCTGGCTGCCGCTCTACCATGACATGGGATTGATCGGCGCCTGGCTGGGCAGCCTGTACCACGCCATGCCGCTGGTGCTGATGTCTCCGCTCGACTTCCTGGCGCGTCCGCAGCGGTGGCTGCGGGCGATCCACCGATACCGCGGCACCATCACGGCGGCGCCTAATTTCGCCTATGAACTCTGCCTGCGGCGGATCGACGAGGCAGCGAACCCGGAGTTGAACCTGAACTCCTTGCGGGCCATCTGCAACGGTGCCGAGCCGGTCAGTCCGGACACCATGCGGCGCTTTCTCGGCCGTTTCACTCAGACGGGGCTGCGGAACGGTGCCATGATGCCGGTCTACGGCCTGGCGGAATGCTCGGTAGGTCTGGCCTTCCCGCCGCTGGGGCGTGGGCCGGTCATCGACAGGGTCCGGCGCGAGCCCCTGATCACCGAAGGCCGGGCGCTGCCGGCAGCCCCGGACGATCCGGCAGCCTTGGCCTTCGTCTCCTGCGGTCCCCCCTTGACCGGGCATCAGATCCGCGTCGTCGACGACGCCGACCGCGAGCTGCCCGAGCGCTGCGAAGGGCGGGTCCAGTTCCGCGGCCCCTCGGCGACTTCCGGCTACTACCGCAACCCCGATGCGACCCGGAGCCTCTTCCACGGCGAATGGCTGGATACCGGGGATCTCGGCTACCTGGCGAATAGCGAAATTCATATTACCGGCCGTACCAAGGACATTATCATCCGCGCCGGCCGCAACATCCATCCCGCCGAGCTGGAAGAGGCGGTGGGGAATCTGGCGGGCATACGCAAGGGGAGCGTCGTCGTGTTCGGCAGCCTGGACCCGGCCTCCGGCACAGAACGCATGGTGGTGGCGGCGGAGACACGCGAGACAGACCCCGACGCGCGTGAGGCACTGAATGCGGCTATTACTGCCCTCGCCAGCGACCTGGCCGGGCTCCCGCCGGACGATGTGCTGCTTGTGCCCCCTAACACGCTGCTCAAGACATCGAGCGGCAAGATACGCCGCGCCGCCTGTCGCAAGCTGTATGAGGGGGGTGCCATCAGTCGCTCGCGGCGGCCTGCGTGGCTGCAGATCGCAGCCCTGCGCCTGTCCGCCGTCGGTCCCCGTCTGAGGCGGACACGAGCGGCTCTGCTCGCCGATATCTTTGCCGCTTACTCCTTGACCGCCACTTCCGTCGCCGCTGTCGCCGCCTGGACCGGGGTGATGGTTCTACCCCGCCCGGAGTGGAGATGGGGCTTCCTGCGCAGGGCTCTGCGTCTGCTGGCGTACACCACCGGGACACCGCTCGCGGTCGAGGGTCTCGAACGTCTGCCGCAGCGGAACCGCCCCTGCATCTACGCCGTCAACCACGCCAGCTATCTCGATGCGCTCGTGCTGATCGTTCTGCTGCCCCGCGAAATCGCCTTCGTTGCCAAGAGCGAGCTGGCAGGCCGCTGGTTCACCCGGCTGCCGCTCGAACGGATCGGGACACTGTTCGTAGAGCGCTTCGAAACCGAACGCAGCATCGTCGATGCCCGCGCCATGGTCAGCGCCGCCGCTTCGGGACGTTCACTCCTGTTCTTCCCCGAGGGTGGATTCACGCGCATCCCCGGGGTTATGCCTTTCCACATGGGCGCCTTTGTCTCTGCCAGCGAGGCCGGGGTGCCGGTCGTTCCGGTGTCGATCCGCGGCACCCGCTCGATCCTGCGGGCCGAATCCTGGTTTCCGCGCCGCGGCGCCATCACGATCGTAGTGGGTGAGGCGATCACTCCCGAGGCCGGGGATCGATGGACAGTGGCTGTAAGGTTGCGCGACGAAACCCGGCGTAGCATCCTGCGCCATTGCGGTGAGCCGGACCTTGCCGCTGCACCACCCGGCGCTTCACACGCTGATCCCATGGAGACGATTTAGTCAAGCCCGATGAACATCGGGCCTCGGCTGCGCTGAACCACTTCTCTTGATTATCACGGCTGGAAGGGACTACGATATAAAGAGAGAGAGCATACTTAAGAAAGGAGAATACACGCCATGTTGACATTCATCATGCTTACCCGTCTTTCTCCCGATGCGCTGCGCTCTCCCGGCACACTTGAAGAACTCGAACACAGGGCCAAGGAACATATCCACAATGAATACCCCAAGGTGGAGTGGGTGCACAACTTTGCCATCCTCGGACCGTGCGATTATCTCGACATCTTCCGTGCGCCCGACCTGGAGACCGCAATGGGAGTGGCAACCATCGTCCGCACCTACGGTCATGCCTCGACCGAGGTCTGGACCGCAACCGAATGGAAGAAATACAAACAGGTGATCCACGATCTGTCGAAGCCGGCGCTGCACGCGGTAGAAAAACTTGCGCGCGCGGCATGACCGTGGTGCTCGAATGGTGCAGGGCGGAATGGCCGAGAAACTGAGTATGCCCGGTTTTTCCGTTCCCTGCGCATAGATGCTGCCGGAGGACAGTTCCGTGATTGGGCGCCGTTCGGGATCAGAGCGGTCGGTGAGTTTTACTCTGATTTTGCCCAGGTGGAGGATGAGGATGTGGTGGCTATGCTGGAGCGGACTAATAAGGCGACGCCATGAAACAAGAGGTCAGAATCATAACCGAAACGGTTGCCCTCGACGGGGAGCTGGGAATGCCGGATCAGGCCAATCGAGTGGTGAATTTACTGAGCGGTTCACTTTCTTGTTTGGGTACAGTTGTTGAAAATTCCAATCGATCAGGATTTGTACAATAAAATTTGCCGCCGAAGG
This sequence comes from Dongiaceae bacterium, assembly GCA_035571735.1. Lineage (GTDB taxonomy): Bacteria > Desulfobacterota > Desulfuromonadia > Geobacterales > Pseudopelobacteraceae > JACRCG01. Next base: position 4,928 of record DATNCC010000136.1, read on the forward strand.
GCAGTGAATAGGTACAGGAATCCGGGCTTGATATTTCTACCCTGCACTCAAAGAGGATGTAGTTTATCATACGGGTTCGGCAAATTCTGGAGTTTGGAGGGGTATTTGAGAAATTCAGATTGTCCATGTTAAATTAGCCCCTTGATTCCAGTACATTCGTTCCAAACGTTCATGCAGCAGTCTTGGAGAGGGCCTTCCGGCAAGTCGCCGCTGCCCCATGTATTGCAGGCATTTTGACCGCAATATTATCGACTGCACGGCAGAATCCGGCAAAGATGATGTCCTAGACATTATTGCCTTGAATAATCGGGCTGTGGATCTCCTTTGAATGATCTCTTTGTACCAGTCGAAGAGAGCATACCCTACCGATAAAAGGCCTGCTATCACGATAAGTTCCATGGTTTCCTCCTATATGAAGTATAGGTTGGTAAAAAAAATCATATCAATTATCGTGCCAGAGTATGATGGCGGGTTTTTGGAGTGTAACAGCCTGTTTTTGATGGATAAATAAAAAGCGGGATGGCGGTGTTACGAGGGGGCATGCAGTGTCTGGCAACTTTTGTTTCAGAATCAGCAAATAAAGTTGCATCGTTTGCCATAGCTGTACGGTGTCGGATAGCTCATAGCGGCAACCGAATCTCAATCACCGGCTTTGCCGGTCTGAAGAGTCTCGGTCATGACCAATTCCCATGATTCGGTTTCGCTGTCGTGCCTGATGACGTAAAGATTGCCGTCATCGGCGATAAGCTTGAAATAGGCATGGTCTTCTCCATACCAGCGATCGACAATCTCCCGAATCTGAAAGGTACGTTCGGCGAGCGTGAACGCTGTTGGCCGTTCGTCGTTTTTGTAGCCGGAATACGTACTGACTTTGAGTTCCTGTTCCACCATTTCAATTTATCCCTTTCATGACGCACAAGAAAGAACAACTCATCCCAGGGTTCCGATGGACGGCACGAAGCATCAAATGGCAGGGGTAAAAGGCGGCATTTCATCTGTTCACCCGAACCACCCCCACCTTATTCACCCCGCTGCAGGCGATATGGATATCCCCCTGCGGTGTCGCCATCATATTCCTGATCACCCCCCCGCCGGAAGGAACCGGCCAGGTGCTGAACTTCTTCGTCCGCGGATCGAAGCTGACGATGGTGTTCGGCTTCATGCCCGACTCGCTGAACCAGACCAGGTCATCCGGGGTAGCGGTCATGCCGTAGGGGCCTGCCTTGGGACCACCGGGCGATGGCCACTCCTCGACCCTGCCGGTTCGCGGGTCAAGCCGCCCCAGATAACCGCGCCGGTAGTCTGTGTACCAAACCATGTCATCGGAAGTGATGGCTATCCGTCTGGGACGGGAGCCCTTCGGCAGCTGGTATTCGCTGATCGCCATGGTGACCGGATCTATGCGGCCGATCCTGTTGGTGCCGAATTCGCAGAAAAAAGGAATTCCCTGCGAATTGACCGCGATCCCGTAAGGGCTGGAATCGGTTGAGGGGAGACTCTTGAGAAGTATCTTGCCTGTGGAGGGCTCAAGTCTGCCGATGAAATTACCCTGCTGGACGGTGAACCAGAGTACTCCCCGTTTATCGAAGACCGGAGTATGCGGATCGCGGGCTCCCTTGTCGGGGAGGGAGAACTCGGTCACCGTCCCGCTCTTCGGATCCAGCTTCCCGATATACCCCTTGTAGTTGGCCGTGAACCATATATTACCGGCGCTATCGGCCACCAGCCCGTGGGGACCGGAATCCGGACTTTTCAAGGGGTACGACCGGAATTGCCCGCTTCTCATGTCGAGCCGTCCCAAGGTGTTTGAGCCCATTCCCGTGTACCAGAGGGCTCCGTCCGGAGCTACAGCCGGATCGTGGGGAAATCGGTCGGCAGCCGGAATGCTCCATTCCTCGATCCTGACCGAATCGGCGGCGCAGACGAGAGTGACGCACAATGCAACAAGGAAAACGACGCTTACGTACGCCTTCTTCATGACAGCTCACCTCGCTTCTCCCGTGAATATGTTCGGTATCCTGCCATAAACGACCCTCTCCAGGGTAATTCCATTGTAACCCCGTTCATGATGAGAAAACCATTGCCAATGGCGTAAAAAAATGACCTGTCATCAACAGGTCATCATCCCTCTTCCCTCCTGTTTCCCATCTCCGGAAACATAATACAGCCAAATAGCAGACAGATCGTGGGTATTGACCTAGGCAAACTGGAAGTCAATAGGCTTCTAGCTCCTTGGAAAGGAGGTGATCCAGCCGCAGGTT
>DATNCC010000137.1:0-17555 GCA_035571735.1 Dongiaceae bacterium
TTCCAGGTGCTGCAGCAGGGCAGACCCTTCTCCGCGGTTCTTGACCGGATGGCGCGGCGAGCCGGCAATGAAAACCTCTCCAGCCTCTCCTGCCGGAGGGTCTTCGAGCTTTTTGCGCGCCTTGCGGAACCGCTGGCAGACAGGGAGATACTGCATGACGCCCTCTTTTTCGATTACTGCCGGAGCGAGATGCCGCTTATGGGCAAACTCCCCTCCTTTGCCGTCGGGCATCAGAGTGACTGTTCCTGGCCCGCTCTCCGGGATCTTCCGGGCGATCTGAACCTGCCGCCCGACAGCCGTGTCAAGGCATTCCGTTACACATTTTTGAGAGATCATCGCCGTGGATGGTGTCAGGAAAGCCCGGCAACGCTCACCTTCGTCTACATATCAGGCAGCGGGAGGGGTCTGCAGGTTCAAATCGTATGACTTTCATCCTTCATCCTTCATCCTTCATCCTTCATCCTTCATCCTTCATCCTTCATCCTTCATCCTTCACCCTTCATCCTTCATCCTTCATCCTTCACCCTTCCGCCTCTCGCTGATCCCTTTCCACATGCCGCCCTCCCCGGAGCGCGAAGCAGGCTGCTGTAAGCACCGCCAGCGGCGTGACCAGCAGCGCACGCGACAACCCCCACTGATCGGACATGAAGCCGATGATGGCTGGTGATATGGCATCCCCCAGGGCATGGATCGCGAAGATGTTGATGGCAAACGCCATGGCCCGGCGCCCCGGCTGCACGACATTGACCAGAACGGTATTGAGCGGGCCGGTATTCAAGAACAGGAACAGTTCGGCGGCAAAGATGGCGGTCAGGCAGACGGTCAGGCTGGTGGTAGTCAGCGCCAGTATCATCAGCGGCGCCCCGAGCAGGAATCCGGCCGCCGAGACGTACAGATAACCGGTGGCGCCGCGCCGCTGAAAGCGGTCGCCCAGCCACCCTCCGGCCAGTGTACCTAAAATGCCGGAAACAACCGTGATCATGCCGAATATCGTATTGCCGCGGGCTACCTCGAGATCGAACGTGCGCTGCAAAAAGGAGGGAGCCCACTGGGCCAGACCGCCCAGCGCAAAGGTCATGGCTGCCATGGAAAGCGTGGCGTGAACGTACGTGCGGTTCAGCCAGAAGCGGCGCAGTTCCGGCAGAACCGGTTCATTGCGAAGCGAATCAGACTGACGGGAACTCTGACGGGGATCGTTCAGAAAAAAGAGCGGCAGGGCCAGAACAAGCCCCGGCAGTCCGACCAGCAGAAAAGCCGTTTGCCAGCCGAACGCCTGACCAAGCTGTCCCCCCAGGACATAGCCCATGGCGCTCCCGACCGGGATGGCCAGATAGAAGAACGATAAGATCCGGCCGCGATGTTCACGGGAAAAATAGTCGACGAGAAGGCCGGGCGAGACCGTGCCAAAGCTGGCCTCCCCCACCCCCACCAGCGTCCGGGCCGCAAGCAGCGCCCGATACGACGCCGCAGCGCCGGACAGCATCGTTGCAAGGCTCCAGACCGCCAGGCCTCCGGCTGCCATCCGGGCACGATTGGTCCGGTCTCCCAACCTGCCAAAAACCGGTGCTGCCAGCATATAGCAAAGCATAAAGGCGCTTCCGAGGAAACCAAGTTCGGCATCGGAAAGATTCAGGTCGACTTTTATCAGGGGAAAAACGGCGTAGAGTGCCTGACGGTCAACATAGTTCAGCAGGTTGACCGCCAGCAGCAGGGCGAGCGCATAGCGGGCAGTGCTACGGGCGGGTTCAGAATGTGCAGAGTTCATCATGCCACAGGGCCGGTTCCATCGTCACCCGTTTACCAAGGTCGGCCAGCAGCCCGTCCATGTCATCGACGAAACCGGGCATGATGGCGATGCGGATGATTCCGGCCTTGTTGTCAACGGTACTCATGACATTCATCCCTTCGTACGCTTCCAGGATGAATTTGAGAAAGACCATGTCGCGATGGGCGACTTTGAAATAGCGGCAAACCATGGAATCGGAATTTATGCCGCCGTTTTGTATTTTATCTGCGGAATGAAAAGTTCCAGTTTCACCGTTATTGATCATGAGCTTCCTCTTGCAAGAGTCTTGAAAAGCGAGTGTACCAACATTGACGCCGCTGTAAAGCATTATTGCACTGCATCCTATCCCCCCTTTTATATTGTCTCACCCGGCACGTTGATGGTATAAAGCGGACTTTCGATTTATCGGAGGCGCACAATGAAACATGATGAAGCCGGTTCCTACTGGGGCGGCATCATTAAATCAATGGGTCTGGTGTTCGGGGATATCGGCACCAGCCCGATATACACCCTTACCGTAATAATCGCCCTGACCAAACCGACCCAGGAGAATGTGTTCGGGATCTTATCATTGATTGTCTGGACGCTGATGATTCTGGTCAACATCGAATATGCACTGCTGGCCATGAGCCTCTCCCGAAAAGGCGAGGGGGGCACCATCGTGCTTCGCGAGATTCTGGTGCGGATGATCAAGCCGGGCCGCCAGATGGTTTTTGTGACCTTTATCTCCTATCTCGGGGTAGCGTTACTTCTGGGAGACGGCGTTATCACTCCTGCCATCAGTATTCTCTCGGCCGTGGAAGGTGCCCTTCTTATTCCGTCCTTGAGCGGCCTCAGCCAATCGATGCTGATAGTGATCGCTGCGATTATTGCCGTTTTCCTGTTTGTTTTTCAGTTCAAGGGAACCGATAAGGTGGCAAAAGCGTTCGGGCCGATCATGGTAGTCTGGTTTGCGGCCCTGACATTGTCCGGAATCATCGCCCTGTTCTCGTATCCAGCCATCATCACCGCAATCAGCCCCCACCACGCCATCAATTTCCTTCGTCATAATGGCATGTCCGGTTTCTTCGTGCTTTCCGAGGTCATCCTCTGCGCGACCGGTGGGGAGGCCCTCTATGCGGACATGGGGCATCTTGGACGCAAACCGGTCAAACGGGCCTGGTATCTGGTCTTTGTTGCACTGATCATCAACTACCTGGGACAAGGCGCGTTCATAATCAACAATCCTGATGCAAAAAACATCCTGTTCGGCATGGTACAATCGCAATCGGCCACGCTGTACATTCCCTTCCTGATTCTGACGGTCATGGCCACTGTCATCGCATCTCAGGCACTTATCAGCGGCGTCTTCTCCATTGTGTATCAAGGAATCACGACTCGCATCCTGCCGCTCTTAAAGGTTGATTACACCTCACACCAGCTCAAATCGCAGATCTATATCGGAGCCGTCAACTGGATTCTGCTTGGTCTGGTGATCATGATCATGCTGATCTTCCAGAAGTCCGAGAATCTGGCTGCCGCATACGGCCTGGCCGTCACCGGTACCATGACCATAACCGGCATCATGATGGTAATGATCTTTTCCCGCACTAAAAAGAAGTGGAAGGTCCCCATCGCCCTGCTCGTCACGCTGGTTGATTTCGCCTTTCTGATTTCCAACCTCTACAAACTGCCGCACGGCGGCTACTGGTCGCTGATCCTCGCATCCATTCCACTTACCGCCATTTTGATCTGGACCAAAGGGCAGGCCGCTCTCTACCGGGCACTCCGCCCTCTTGACATGGACACCTATCTGACGAGTTACGAGCAGATCTACCTCAAAGGACACATCTCCGGCACCGGCCTGTTCTTTGTCAAGGAGTGGAACACCATCCCCCCTTATCTGGTACACTGCACCATCCGCAGCAATATTATCTACGAACGGAATGTTCTGATATCCATTGTCCGTACCGATGACCCCTATGGACTGGAAAGCAGCCTGACTTCCGGACTGGGAACCGGACTGGATGCCTTCGAGATCAGGGCGGGGTATATGGTAATGTTCGATATTGAACAACTTCTAAAGGACAATGGCATAGTTGAAAAGGTTATCTTCTACGGGATTGAGGACATCGCCACGAGTAATCCGGCCTGGAAAGTCTTCTCGGCCATCAAGAAGCTGACCCCCAACTTCGTGCAGTTCAATAAACTTCCTGCGGCAAAGCTGCAGGGCGTCGTCACCAGGGTGGAGATGTAAATGTTCAACTGGCTTCTGCTACTCATCGCCTTAGGAATCATCCTGTTGGGGGCAACGGTCTTTACCAACGGCCTGGAATGGTTTGGCAAGAAGATGAACCTGTCCGACGGCGCAGTGGGGAGTATCTTTGCCGCGGTCGGTACCGCCCTGCCGGAGACCCTGGTCCCGATTGTGGCCATCATGTTCGGGACACCCGAGGCAGGCCATAAAATCGGTGTCGGCGCCATCATCGGAGCCCCGTTCATGTTGGGGACCCTGGCTTTTTTCATCAGCGGTCTTGCTGTGGTCTTCAACCGCAAAAAGCGCGATGATTATCCGGTCATGCGGGTCGATACGGCGGTCATGCGGCGCGACATGGAGTACTTTATGATACTGTACGCCGTGGCAATCGCAGCATCTTTTCTGGGCGGCCACCCGGTGGTAAAGACCTTCATCGCCATGGCGCTCTTTCTGACCTACGGCGGCTATGTCCTCAAAACCCTCCGCTGCGAAAACGGCGTGTGCCTTACCATAGAGGAATCTGACCTCGACCCCTGCTACTTCGCCCCCAAGTCCCATGACCCTCAGATGGCGATTATCGGCCTGCAGGTGTTGAGTTCGCTGCTGCTGATCGTGTGGGGTTCCTACATATTTGTGGAGAAGGTCCAGATCATATCCGTTCAGATGGGCATATCCCCCTTCATCCTGGCCATGATCATCGCCCCGATCGCCACCGAGCTGCCGGAGAAGTTCAACAGTGTGATCTGGATCAACAAGGGGAAAGATACGCTGGCGATCGGCAATGTCACCGGCGCCATGGTTTTCCAGGGCTCGATCATCACAGCCATCGGCATCATGATGACCGACTGGCGGCTCAATACCGCCGCGCTTTTGACCGTGGCGCTGACCTTCGCCTCGGTCGGCATGGCCTATGTTCAGATCCGCTGGAAAAAGCACCTGACACCGGGAACCCTGATTGTGGGAGGAGCGTTCTACTTCGCTTTTTTGGTACTGATCTTTATCGGTAAAATCTGACCCCCTGCCGGGTCCCGCGCCGTTCCATCTCGGCATCGATCAGGTTGAGTATCTCGAACTTTTTAAGCGACCAGAGCGGTGCGACCAGGCTGTCATGCCCACCGTCACCGGTCAGGCGATGAATCAGGATACGCGGGTCGAGCAGCTCCAGGAAATCGCAGACAAGGCCGGCGTAGTCGTCCCGGCCCATGACCGTCACCTCACCACGTCCGTACATCTCAGCCAGCTTCGTTCCCTTCATGACATGCATAAGGTGGAGTTTCACGCCGTCCACGCCCAGGCGGTTCAACTCGCCGGCCATTGCCAGCATCTCATCCCGCGTTTCTCCCGGCAACCCGAGAATGATATGAGCACAGACCCGCAGCCCTCTTGACCGTGAACGCCGGACGGCATCCATAGAACAGTTGTGGTCGTGACGCCGATTAATCAGTTCCAGGCTTCGGTCGTACATGGACTGAATGCCAAGCTCCAGCCAGAGGTAGGTTTGACCGGAAAGCTCCTGGAGAAACTCCAGGACGTCATCCGGCAGGCAGTCGGGGCGGGTGGCGATGATCAATCCGACTACGTCGGAAACGGAGAGTGCTTCGGAGAACAGTTGCCGCAGGTGATCGACCGCTGCATAGGTGTTGGAATAGGCCTGAAAATAGGCGATGAATTTTGACGCCCGGTACTTGCGGCGCATGACCTCTTTGCCGTCTTCAAGCTGGGAAGCTATGTCAAGGTCGCGGCGGATGCCGTAAGAACCGGAACCGTGGCCGCCGCAGAAGATGCATCCCCGGGAATCCAGTGAACCATCGCGATTTGGGCACGTGAAGCCGGCATCTATAGAGATGCGCTGCACCTTGCCGCCGAACAGCCGCTTCAGTTCGTCGGAGAACGTGTTGTACCGTTTGGGTTGAGACATCCTCAGTGGGTAACGGGAGCCGAACTCTTTTTCTCCATCCTCTCCACCCAGCACTGCTCCGTCGAAATTGCTTTAAGAAATTCCCCCGCGAAGAGAAATTTTGTCAGCGGCACCGGCACGCTGATGAAGTCCTTGCCTCGCCCGACCGTTAATGCATAGCCGCTCTTGCCTCCACGCTCCCATTTCTCCACGGAAAGAGTCGTCACGGTTTCCTCGCCCTGTTCTCCGGAAGTAAATTTATGCGGATTCAGCTTTTCCTTGCATGGGACGGAAGAGCCGGCTACCTGGCTTATCATGAGCGACAGGCCGAAGGCCTCATCCGGTTCGCAAATAAAACGGATCTGAGTGACATCATCCGGTTTCGTCTTCGGCGTCAGCTTGAAAAATCGGAGGTGAATTCTGCCGGCCCGCTCGGTAACTTGCCCATGAACCTCGATAGTCTTGATAGCGGAGCGGATTTCGACACCGGCGGATTGGGAAAATATCTCGTAACAACGGTAACGTTTCAGATCGTTTGTTTCGGGCATATCTACTCTCCTCACAGCCTCACTCGGCACCTTTCAACTTATTCCCGTAATCACTCGCGACTGTATTCCATTTCCTGCATAAAAAACAGGATTATTCAGCCATTACACGCATTAAAAACCGGACTTTGACGTATCAACCTCATATCTTTCTCGCAACATGCTGTTTTTATAGCACAAAAAAACCGGCATATTTAGTGCAAAAAATCAAACTGGTTTATAATTATCCTATTGCCGTATTTAAAAGTTGTGCATTTCAGGTAGCAAATTCGTTCCTCTACTCCGACTGGAAGTATTGAATGAGGCATCAATGTCTTTCCAAATAATAAATGGAAAAAAAGTCGGCTGCAGACGGAATGGCACAAGAGTCGACTACGGACACGAATGCCTCTTACACCACAATGGTACTAATTACCCGTGCAGGATGGTAAACATTTCACTTTCCGGTGCTCTGGTCTCTGCGCAGGATTTCCCCTTTGCAAATGCCCGGTTAGGCGACACGTGCGCCCTGCTGTTATGCACTGACCCCACATTGGGCATCGGGGAGTACACCAGCAGAATCACCCGCCTTGGCCCTTCCATAATCGCATTGTATTTCCTCAGTATCGATTTCTGAGTATTAGAATGGCTCTTGTCAAAGGGAATCAAACCGCTACTTGCCAAAGGCGGTCAACAGCTGCTGCAGGAGTTGTGGCGCGTTTGATTTGATGGCACCCCCCATAAAATCCATGATCCCCGGGCGGTAACCGTCGTTCCATATTCTGCCAAACATCGCTGCGCTGGTTTTGCAGATACAATCGGCATCTTCAACTGTTTTTCCATCCTCGATCCTGCAACCCTCTCCATCCAGCGTCAGTGTCTTCTTGATATCGTCGACTGAGAAATAAAAAGTCGTCGGCACGCTGAACACACCCTTCTGATAACTTTCCTGCATTGTGGCAAAAATATCTTCCTGCATTTGTTTCCTCCATGGTTTTTTATAGTTACAGCCAGAGAAGGCGGAGCCGAAGCCCCGCCTTCCGGGTTACAGGATGCCGGGAATCAGGTTAATACCCGAATATTTTCAGCACCGGGGGCAACAAGATTTCGCCGGCCAGCCCTGGGACCATTTTAATAACGGCTTTGGGGAGTGCTGGCGCCGAAACGGTAGGATCAACGACAATTCCCTGTTTCAGGAAGTACACCATCTGTTTCTGTGCCAATCCGGTGGCTGTTGGAGAAGCTGTTGGATCCAGCAGGAAGCCGTGGCTTACGCCGGTCTGGTTAAACTGGAAATATCCTTCTTTTGGTACAATGTCTGTTGCTGATGTCGCCGCTACTGCAAAAGCCGACATGAACGCAACAGGAGGTGAGGTGCTCCCGTTATAGCCAAGCTGTTTAAATCCTGGTGCGACTGCAGCTCCTGCAGCACCTAATACTCCGCGACCACCCAATGCACTGCCGAAGTAGCGGGTATTGGCATTAGGGATAACCAGATCGCCTCCGGTTGCCTCCTGGATGGCAATTCGACCGGAGAGACGCGACGGCATACCGGATGCCAGTGGCGTAGTCATCGTCGCCGGATCGATGACATCAACGATGCTCTGTGTTACCTGGAAAAAATTATTGTAGGTTGGTGTTCCTGCCGTTATTCCCTTAGCTGCCAGTCCGGCGTTAATGCTTGGACTGAAAGCAGGACTATCCATCAGCAAGTAAGCGAGACGACCACCAGGGACACTCAATAAACCCTTCATGTCAGTGTCGAGAGTAGTTTGCGTGTATGGCACTCCGGAAGTGGCCAAAGTTGTGTTTCCGGCCAGATAGTAGGCGCCGACAATAGAACCAAGGCTGACACCGACATATTTTATATCAACAGCCGGGTTTGGTACAATTCCCTGTGCCGCAAATCCGCCCGTTCTCATTGTAAGTTCAAGCCGGTTCAGGTTGAATGCGGCCTGCTGAACGCTGGAGCGAGTGGCCAATGGTGCACCAATCGCCATGAAATCCTGCCCCCACACTGCACCGGTAGTATGGGTCGGAACTGCCAATCCGCCGTGAAGCGGCAGATCGATTGCTACAACTGTGTAACCTGCTGCCGTAAGTGAGCCCGCGACAGCAACAACCTGCTCTTTCTGACCGGTAATCCCGTGCTGGAAGATGACAACTTTTCCTGTCGGTGTAGCCGGAGTGATCAGAACAAACGGAACGGTGACAGTAGTATGATAATAGCCGGTCAAATCTCCGCTGCTGTTCCGGAACGGTTTAAGAACGCCGGCTGCCGGATTATAGGCTACCGGAACTCCACTTGCCGTAACGCTTGTCAGATCGATGCTTGCTGAATTGGCGTTGGCTATGACCGGGTCTATCGAGAGCTGGGCGCTGTTGATTGTGCCGGTTACCACGCTCGCCACGGTTACCGGAGCAGTTCCGGCACCGGCAGCACTCCAATATGCCGCCGGGGTGAGCCCGGCCGGATTAGTCACCGTTACCGAGTTTGTCCAGCTCTTTCCAGACAGACCTCCCATGGTTGCGCCGGCAGCAAAAGCTCGCAGAGCGCTTTCAACCGGCATCATGGTTCCGATTGCGTCTTTGGAAACAAAACCGGCGCCGGTAGTGATGAAGCGCCCCATGAGGGCGATGTCGTTGCGGCTTGTAACTGTAGTGGTGGCAGAGGCCGTGATCAGATCGTCCATGACCTTGGCATAGCCGGAAAGTTTGATATTGGTTCCGCTCATAACGTTGGCGCGGACCGCCTCCAATTTTGATAATGCGCCGACAAGTTCAAACCTGGATTTAAGCGCATCGAAATAGAGCGAGCTGATAACAGGTTTGCCACTGGCGGCGTCAAGCACCCTGTTGGTTACAACGTACATATAGCGAGTTGCAGGCGAGAGGGGGAATTTTGGGAAAAGGAACAGATCCGTACTCCCAGCGGTATATTTGAAGTCAAACAGAGCTGAAACATCCGTAAATCCAAGCGGATTGTTCTCTGTACTTGAACTGCTGGAACTGTCAGGAGTCAGCTGAAACACTTTGACGTTCGCAGCGGTAACCGTTGCAGCATCTACAGGACTGGAGAACCTGATATAGATCGGAGCATTCACCCCTGATACGGCACTTGTTGAGCCCATTTCATATTTGTTGACATATGCCAGGGCCTCCGGCGGTGTCATTGGAGTGTTGGCCGGCCGGGCAACTACGCTCCCTGACGCGTCTACATACTGGGTCAGCGGATCATTTGCGGTAGCGGTAGCCAGGACGTTCGGCAAAGGGATCTCACCGGTTAAAGGATTGAATATCGCAGCATTACCGTCACTGATGTTGCTGGAAATGTTGGTGCCTGACGGGTCCGAGCTGGAGCAGCCTGTCACCAGTATGAAGCTGAGATACAACAGGAGTCGCAAAATACGTGCATTCATGGCATTACCTCTCTGTTTCTATAGTTATTAATAGCTTGATAGTTAATTGGACTGATTCCTTGGTCTCTGACGTTCGACTAAGGTGGTCAAGGCAACTCGTTAAAACTTGACCGTGATTGAACCGCCAAAGAGATGGACATCACTCTTGAAAGTACCATTCTCCCCGAGAAGATTCGCCATATCCTGGTTATTGACCGCTCTGGCCACGAAGTGGGTCCACATATAGGCAAGATCAAGCGAGAAATGGTCGTTGTGAAAGCCTTGACCGATGCTGAAACTGTGGCGGTCGGAGTCCGGAAGTAACGGCCCGAGGGTGGAGTCGGGAATGGGATTGATGTCGTACATGTAACCGGCACGGAGATCCAGATTTTTTGTCAGCGCGTATTGGCCGCCAACCTTGTAGCACCAGACATCTTTCCAATCCAGGGTTTTGGGTTTGTTGTTAAAGTTGGCAAACTGGGCGCCGGCAAAATTGAACTCCAATTTCTGAAATGAACTCCAGCCGGTTCGCTCGGCATCGAATTCCAGAGTAAGTTTATCGGTCGGTTGCCATGCGACACCAAGGCTCAAGCTTTCGGGGAGCGTGATAGTGGTCGAAACGGTTGAGACAGCACGGGTCCGGGAACTGACGGAGGTTGCGCCGGTTGTCATCCCGATTGCAGAAAAACCGGCGGGCGTAGTCGCAAGAAAGTTGGCACTGCCGGTGATTTTGAGATCTATCTTGCTCCTGTAGGCTGCGCCAAATGAAACATTTGGCAGCGGCTTCCATTTCAGGCCGAAGTTGTAGCCGACATCGGTGGCAGTCCCGTCAAGCCCCATAAGACCGGTCTCATAGGCAGTGTTGGCAACGAGCGGGTCTGCTGTGTAAGGCATTGTTTGCATGGTTACTATGGCATGGGTGATGTCAAGACCCGCGGCAACCGCCAGATTCATGCCGTCAAAACGATACGCCGCGGTAGGTTGAAAATTGATCGGCTTGACCGCGATGTTCATAATCTGGTTACGAAAAGCGCTGCTGTCATCCCAGCTTTTGGCCAAAGGATAAATGGAGTTTATCCCGAGTCCCAACGAGAGCGGCATCCCATCAAACGAGTATGTTGCATATATGGCCGGCGCAATAAATATATCCTGTTTGGCCTTTTCAAATACAGATGTACTGCCGACACCTGTTGGCGGATTGCCGCTCAGTGGAGTCGTTCCTCTGAACTCTGTCGAGGGAACATATATCGTAGTTGAACCGAGGGTGACTTGAGCCCCCTTCAGGAACGCGATCCCGGCAGGGTTGTAGAAGAGGGCCGACGGGTCATCGGCCTGTGCGGTAAAGGCATTCCCCATCGCCATCGCCTTCGCCCCCTGCTCGTTCACTTTCAGTCCCGCCCCGATAGCCATTGAAGCCGTCCCCGTCAGGGTCGCCAGTATAGACACTAGAATCCGTTTGTATTTCATTTCAAACTCCTTTCCGTATGTGTTTTCTGCGCTACGCTGCTGTACATCCCGTTGCATCCATCAAGACCTCTGACACGCGTGCGCCCCTGTTGAGCGCAGCTTTCTAATCACCCCCCATTCACTCTTGCCGACTCCCATGGATAGTATGTGGTTACGGAGACCCTTGAATGTCGTTTCATAATTATCATTTAGCTATCCAACAGAATTTTGATTAATAGAACAGTATTTTTGAACAAGCTATGTTACCTTAACGCTCATGTCAAGAACTAAATTAGCCCTGCTCGAATAAAATATTTTCAAGGGAGCATCTGCACGCGGAGACCAGCATATCAACAGAGGTCGGCACGACCATGCAACACAAATAGCGCCTGTTATCGAGCCGTTGTGTCGTTGGGCCTACTATATTTTAGCAGGAGATGCCATAAGAAGATGTGATCAGGTACACCCATTCAGCCATATGGCTTGGTGAAGCAGGAGAGTCGATTCCGGACAAAAGGGCATCTATTGCACCTCATTCAAAGCAGACATATTTATAAAATAAAAACCATCAGGCGCAAAAATAGAATAAAATTATACTTGACATGAACGTTAAGTAGATGTAGCCTTCCACCAAAGGAATCACACGAGGTGGAATTATGAGCAGCATGACGTATCTCTCCGTACCTGACATGCTCAGGAGCAATGCGAAAAAGTTCGGCAGCAGACTGGCCCTCAAATATCGCAAACAAGGCGCCTTTGTCACGCTGACGTACGCCGCGTACTACGAAAGGGTGTTGATGGTTGCCAGGGGGCTCGGCAAGATGGGTGTCAAGCCGGGCGACCGGATTGCGATCCTCTCGGAAAACCGGGCCGGCTGGGTTATCGCCGATATGGGGATTTTGTGCACGGGCAGCGCTACGGTGCCGGTTTATCCGACCAACACCCCCGAACAGATCGAGTACATGCTCAACCACTCGGGTGCCAGAATTGTTTTTGTCTCAGGGAAATTCCAGTACTCCAAGCTGCTGAAGGTCAGAGAATTGATTCCGGGACTGGAGCTGGTTGTTTCATTCGAGCGTTTTCTGGGAGAGCCGGCACTGCCGGTCACGACCTTCTACCAACTCTCGGAGATAGACTCTCCCATCTCCCCGGAGGAGAAGAAAGAAATCGAGGCTGAGATCGACCGGATCAAGCCCGATGACATGCTGACACTTATCTACACATCCGGTACCACCGGTATACCGAAAGGGGTCATGCTGTCACACGACAACATCCTGACCAACACCCGGTACCTGACTGAACAGAGCAAAGTGGTCAGCGAGAATGACGTTCTGCTCAGCTTTCTCCCCTTGAGTCACATCCTTGAAAGAACTGCCGGCTATTACATGACGATATGCAACGGCGCCCTGCTTGCGTTTGCCGACAGCATCGAGAAAGTTCCGGAAAATATGATGGAGATTTGTCCGACCGTCATGGTGAGCGTACCCCGCCTTTTTGAAAAGATTTATCACCGGATCTTCGAGAATGCCCATCAGATGTCCGCTGTCAAAAGGGCCCTGTTCCACTGGGCGGTAGAGGTAGGCAAAAAATATGTTGCGGCAACCTACATAGACAAGCAGCCTTCCACACTGCTTAATCTCAAATACGCGCTGGCCGATCGCTTGATATTCAGCAAGATCAGAGCAAGGTTCGGCGGCAACATGAAACTGTTCTGCTCGGGCGGCGCCCCGTTGGACAAAACGATCAACGAATTCTTCTGGGTCATCGGGATACCTATTTTTGAAGGGTATGGATTGACCGAAACAAGTCCGGCACTCTGTTTCAACAACTTTGAGCATATCCGTTTCGGGTCGATAGGGGTCGCTCTGGAGCATACCGAGTTCAAGATTGCCGGGGATGGCGAGATTCTGGTCAAGGGACCGCAGGTCATGGTCGGTTATTACAACGACCCGGTCGGCACCGCCGAAGCATTTGAGGACGGCTGGTTCAAGACCGGTGATATCGGGCATATCGAAGATGGCTTCGTGTTTATTACCGACCGGAAAAAAGAGCTCATTATTACAGCCGGCGGCAAAAACATCGCTCCCCAGCCGATAGAGAACGAACTGAAGATGGATAAGTACGTGACCTCGGCTTATGTGTACGGCGACCGCAAACCGTATCTGACCGCCCTGATAGTCCCGAATCTGGAACGCCTGCTGGAATTTGCCAAAGAAAAACATATCAACTACTACGAAGTGGATGACCTGGTCATGCATGAACCGGTTCAGAAGCTGTTCGAACAAAGGGTGGCAGAGATCAACGGGCGACTTGCTCCATATGAGACCATCAAAAAGTTCGTACTCCTGTCCCATGATTTTTCGATCGAGGGGGGCGAATTGACCCCGACGCTGAAGCTGAGACGCAAGGTTATTTACGAAAAATACAAGCAACGAATCGAAGATATGTACATGGATCACAGCAATTAAGACGCAGTACCATTGTTACCAACAGGGAGGAATATAATGAGACAGATCAACAAGGTAGCAGTTCTGGGAGCGGGGGTGATGGGGGCTACCATCGCCGCACACCTCGCCAATGCCGGCATATCGGTGCTTCTGCTCGATATCGTGCCACAGGAGCCGAATGATTCCGAGAAGGCAGCCGGCCTGACAATCGCCGACAGCGGAGTACGGAACCGCATCGCCACCGCCGGACGGGACGGGTTGCTGAAGATGAAACCGGCCCCCTTCTTCCTGCCCGGCTATGCGGCCAACATCGAGGTCGGAAATTTCGACGACGACATGCCGAAACTGCGCGAGTGCGACTGGGTGATCGAAGTCGTCATCGAGAACATGGCGATCAAGAAGCAGCTCTTCACCGAAAAGGTGGTGCCGAACATGAAGGAAGGGGCGATCCTCTCCACAAACACCAGCGGCCTGTCGGTCAACGAGATGGCGGAATGCCTTCCGGAAAGTGTCCGGAAGAATTTCCTGGTCACGCACTTCTTCAACCCGCCCCGCTACATGCGCCTTCTGGAGATCGTCTCCTGCGCGGCTACCGACCCGGCGGTGGTCGCCTTCATGGCCGACTTCATCTCCAAACGTCTCGGCAAGGGGATCGTCTACGCCAAGGACACCCCCAACTTCATAGCAAACCGGATCGGCGTCTATGCCATATGCAACTGCATTCGCACCATGCTGGAGACCGGTATGACCGTCGAGGAGGTCGACGCCATTGCCGGCCCGGCCACCGCCCGTCCCAAGAGCGCGGCCTTCCGCACAGCGGATCTGGTCGGCATCGACACGCTCCAGCATGTTGCCGGCAACTCGTATGAACTGCTGGTTAATGATGAACAGCGCGACATCTTCAAATTTCCCGATTTCGTCAAGGAGATGGTATCCAGGGGGCTGCTGGGAAACAAGAGCAAGCAGGGGTTCTTCAAAAAAGTCAAGGGGGAGAAGGGGCAGGAGTTCTTCTAC
This sequence comes from Dongiaceae bacterium, assembly GCA_035571735.1. GTDB lineage: Bacteria > Desulfobacterota > Desulfuromonadia > Geobacterales > Pseudopelobacteraceae > JACRCG01. The sequence goes on from DATNCC010000137.1 coordinate 14,749, forward strand.
TACGATTACAAAACCGGTGAGTATGAACCGGCGCAGCGCCCCAAGTTCGCCTCGATTGAAGCGGCAAAGTCGATCGACGATCCGGGAAAACGTCTTCAATCGGTCGTCGCCGGGAGCGACAAGGGGGCCCGCTTCGCCTGGACCAACATGCGCGACACGCTGATCTACACCTTCAACCGGATTCCGGAGATCGCCGACGACATCGTCAACATCGACAACGCCATGAAGTGGGGGTTCAACTGGGAACTCGGACCGTTCGAGATGCTGGATGCCATCGGCGTGGCATATTTTGTCGAGCGGGCCGAAAAAGACGGCGTGACTGTTCCCGCCGGACTCAAGGCGGTTGAAAAGTTCTACAAGTTCGAGAACGGCCGCAACTACTATTACAGCGTTCTTGACGGCGAGTTCCGCGAAGTGCCGCAGAAATCTGGACACATCAGCCTTCAGGTCCTCAGGAAAAACAATAATATTCTGGAACAGAACAGCGGCGCTTCCGTGATCGATCTGGGGGACGGCGTCTTCTGTCTTGAGTTCCACACCAAGATGAACGCCATCGGCGGCGAGATCCTTTCGATGGTCCACAAGGCGATCAAGCGCACGGAAGAAGAGGGAGTCGGCCTGGTGATCGCCAACGAAGGCCAGATGTTCTCGGCCGGCGCCAACCTGATGCTGCTGGTGATGGCGGTTGCCGAAGGGGCCTTCGACGAGATCGCAATGACGGTCAAAGGGTTCCAGAAGGCGATGATGGCGATCAAATACTCGAAGATCCCGGTTGTGGCCGCTCCGCACAACCTGGTCATGGGTGGAGGGTGCGAGACCTGCCTGCACTCCGATGCCATCATTCCCCATGCCGAAACCTACATGGGTCTGGTGGAACTCGGCGTCGGCCTGCTCCCGGCGGGCGGCGGCACCAAGGAGATGGCGATCCGCGCCATCAAGCTGGCCGAGGAATACGAAATGGACGCGACTCCGTTCATCTTCAAGAATTTTATGAATATTGCGATGGCCAAGGTCAGCATGTCGGCCGCCGAACTGGCACCGATGGGGTTCATGCGTCAGGGGGATGCCATCACGATGGATATCGACAAGCGTATCCATGACGCCAAGCTGAAGGCGATCTCTCTGGCAGCCAACTACCGCCCCGGCCGGCCGCTGACCGACCTGAAGGCGCCCGGCCGCGGTGTGGCAGCCTCGATCAAATCGCAGCTCTGGAACATGCAACAGGGGGGCTTTATCTCCGAGTATGATCAGTATCTGGCCGGAATGGTTGCCGATGTCATCACCGGGGGTGATGTTCCGGCCGGCACCCTGATCACCGAGGAGTATCTGCTGGATCTGGAGCGGGAGGCCTTCGTACGCCTCTGCGGGCAGAAAAAGACCCTGGAGCGCATCCAGCACATGCTCAAGAAGGGGAAACCGTTGCGGAATTAAAACCGTGAATGGTGAAAGGTGAAATAACCGCGTAGCCTTTGCCTTTTCCATTCACAATTCACCTTTCACTATTCACAAGATATTTTGGAGGTCATACATGAGAAACGCATATATTCTGGCTGCCTACCGCACCCCCGGCTGCCGCGCAAAAAAAGGAAAGTTGAAGGATGTCCGCCCGGACGATCTGGCTGCTGCAGCAATCAAGGGGCTACTGGAGAGAACCGGCATAGACCCCCACGATGTCGAGGACATCATTATCGGCTGCGCCTTCCCCGAAGGGGAGCAGGGGATGAACTTTGCCCGGGTGGCGTCGATGAAGGCCGGCGTGCCGGTTGAAGTCCCGGCCCAGACGGTCAACCGTTTCTGCTCTTCCGGCCTGCAGACGATCGCTTCGGCGGCGGAGCGGATCATGGCCGGATTTGCCGACTGCATCATCGCCGGAGGCGCCGAGAGCATGAGCATGATTCCGATGGGTGGCACCAAGTACAGTGCCAACCCGTCACTGATGGCCAGCTGGCCGGAGGCCTTTGCCTCGATGGGGATCACCGCGGAACTGGTCGCGGATAAATACGGCGTCACCCGCGAAGAGCAGGATGCCTTTGCCGCCGCCAGCCATGCCAAGGCCGCCGCCGCCATCACAGCCGGCAAATTCAGGGACGAAATCATTCCGGTCGAGGTGGAGAACTGCTCCCTTGTGAACGGCAAAATGAAACGGAGCACGGAACTGGTCGATACCGATGACGGCGTACGCAGTGATACCACCGCCGCCGGACTGGGCAAACTGAAGCCGGCCTTCAAGGCGACCGGCACGGTTACCGCCGGCAACTCCTCCCAGATGACCGACGGCGCCGCCGCGGTGCTGGTCGTATCCGGGGATTATCTGAAAAAGACCGGCAAAAAGGCGCTCGCCCGCTTCGTCGCCTTTGCCGTCAAAGGGGTGCCGCCGGAACTGATGGGAATCGGCCCGGTGGCGGCCATTCCGGCGGCGCTGAAGATGGCCGGTCTGAAGTTGGACGAGATCGGCCTGATCGAGTTGAACGAGGCGTTTGCGGCGCAATCACTGGCCTGCGTCAAGGAACTGGGAATCGATCCGGCTCGGGTCAACGTGAACGGCGGGGCGATCGCCCTCGGCCACCCGCTCGGCTGTACCGGAGCCAAGCTGACCGCAGGCATTCTCCAGGAGATGCGGCGCACTGACACCCGCTACGGCATCGTATCGATGTGCATCGGCGGCGGCATGGGTGCCGCTGGGATTTTCGAGAAGGTGTAGGACAAAAACAAATAACATTAAAGACACGAGGTGACACCATGGCTGCAAAACTATTCAAAGGTGCTGAATATCTGATCACCGAAGCTGATAAAAACGACGTCTTCAC
>DATNCC010000138.1:0-4756 GCA_035571735.1 Dongiaceae bacterium
CGATGTCCAGATGGGTCAACGCAATGACTGCGTTCGTCATGGCAATAGGACTTTCCCCGCCGACATGGGCGATGACCAGATGGGGCGCATTCAAACAGACATAGTCGCGCCCTTCCTCCCACGCCTTCACCATTCCGCTCAGGTTATAGCGGGCCGCCAGCGAGTTGCCGCTGGTCGCGGTTTCGCGCATCCAGTCAACCGCCATCTCTGTCAGCCTCCGGACTTCGCCGGTATCGTGGATCATCAGCCACTTCACATCCTGCCTGTTCCTCCCGGTCGGCGCATATCGGACAATGTCCATGATCTGTTCGATGGTGCCGCGCTCCACCGGCTCTTCCCGGTAGCGGCGGATCGAACGGCGCATCCGCATGTATGCCCCGAGACGGGCAGCTTCCATTGCCACCGGTTGCTGTGGAGAGACGGTTGGGGCAAGCCGTGGGTCTTCCAGGTGCAATGCCCCGGTCGGGCAGACCGCCTCGCAGTGGCCGCAGATTATGCAGCGCTTCGTAGCTCCCCTCGCCAGGTACGGCACGCCTTCCTCGGTAATTCCGATCAGTTCCCACGGACACTCTGCGGCGCAGAGGCCGCAGCGGGTGCAGGATTGGGTATTGATTATCAATTCAGGCATGATTGCTTCCTCTGTTCAGCCAGCCTGACTATTCAGGGATATCCTGCGCACTCTGAACCACTGCCGCAAAGCGGTCGGCAAGGGCCGCCAGGCTCGCGCTTTGAAGGGTTTGCGCGGAGACAACGCCTCCCCCCGGCGCCGGCAAGTCACGCGTCGCCGTCGCTTTCGCGACAATCGTGGTGCGATAGCCACGATCAATAGCCGCCCTGACCGTAGAACTCACGCACATATGGGTCATGTAACCGATAACGATCAGCTTTTTTCGACCAGTTCGGGCAAGCGTTTCCTCAAGATTCGTCCCTGCAAAAGCATTGGGCAGCGCTTTATTAATGACGGTTTCATCCGGTTTGGGAGCAAGAGAGCTGACAATTTCGAAATATGGGCTGTCGGGATTGAACAGAGCCCCACCCCGTTTTCCTTTGTGGACAACATGAATTACCGGTGTTCCTGCTTTTCTGGCACGTTCGAGCAGTAGAGACGCCTCTTTTATCGAGGCATCAATCCCGTCAAGGGGCAATTTCCCGTCAACGTATTCCCTTTGGGCATCAATGATAACAAGAACACCATCCTTGAGTGGAGTCGCTTCCAGTTTGAAACCGGACATGCCTAACAATGTTTGGGGTTGTTGTGTCATAGTCCCTCCAAAAGCATTTGATACTCCGGCAATCATCATTAATAGAAAGATAAAGTGCTTCATACCATTCATTCCCCTTTCGAAATGTTTATTACCGGCTCAATCCAGATATCAGCCGGCTTGAAGAAGAGCTGATGTCCTTCCTGATGGTCCAGGACGATCTCCCTGGCGGAGAAACCTTCCCTGACTTGACTGAATGCGGGACCGCAACTCCCCGCGATCCTTATGTTTGCTACCGGCTATTTCTTTTTTACCCAGACATCGCTTACCCTGACCAGGCCATGATCAACAGTCGATATCCCCTGGACACCGACCTTTGCAATGGCGTTGTAGCGGATCGCGCCCCGGTACAGGAATACCGCCTCGTCGTTAATCTGTTTGGCTACACCGCACAGAGCTTTATTCCTTTCCTTGCTGCTTGTGCCGGTCTGCAGGACCGTCAACAGTCTGTCCATGTCCGGATTCTGATAGCGGCTGGAATTTATTGCGCTCTTTGAAAAGAGATTTGCATAGAGAACCGGTCCAATATCGGTAGCGTCGAACAGTTGCCAGCCGGTCATCTGGTAATCCCCGGCAAAAACCAGTTTGTTCCTCTGTCCCAAGGTAAGAGGGACTATGGTGACTGTCACGCCGATCTCCTTGTACATCCGCTGGATGATCTCGCCGAACTCACGGCCACGAGGAGTATTGGTGACCTGCAACTCCAGGTTGACCGGTTTACCGTACTCGGCGATCAGTTTTCTCCCCTTTTCGGGATTGAATTCCAGATACCCTGAGTCACCGCAGGCCAGCTTGCCGCCGAACGGGTCCCGTGCAACCGGAATGGTATCCTTGTAGCTCGCCTTGATATAAAACTCCTGGTTCCAGGCATAAGAGAGCGCCCGGCGTACCCTTACATCATTTAAGGGTGGCCTGGTGGTGTTGAAGATGAAGGTCTCCGCTCCGGTGGCATCACTGCTGTAAATCTTGAGCGAGCTGTCTTCCCTGGCCTGCAGGATACTGGCCCCCCGGTCGGTCAGGATTACATCCAGTTCTCCTGATTTCAGACCGGCAAAGCGGGTCTGCATGTCCGGCACCGTTCTGAAAACAACGCTCTCCAGGTATGGTTTTCCTTTCCGCCAATAGGCCGGATTCCGGACCACCACCAGCCGGTCGTTGGCCAGCCACTCCTTGAACCTGAACGGGCCGGTGCCGACGGGCGACTGATCCTGGGTTCCCTCTTTCACCGCCCTGGGAGAGGGGATATACGCCGCGATGTTGTTGGTCGAGGAGATAACGTCCTTGAAGGGAATCCAGGTATGCTTCAACTGGAAACGGACGGTAAACTCGTCAACCTTCTTCACCCCTTCGATCGGCTGCATGGTGGCCAGTCCCCGGTAGTGGTTTTTCGGATCGAGCATCCTCTCCCAATGCTGGACCACGGCATCGGCATCAAAAGGGGTTCCGTCATGGAACGACACCCCCTTGCGCAGCTTGATCGTCCAGCTCTTGCCGTCTTTCGAAGAGTTTGCCGAAAGGCCGAGCTCCGGAACGAGCTTACCCTTGGCGTCCATGTCGAACAACCGTTCCTCTATCGCCATGGCGGCACTTCGGGCCTGGGCGCTCAGAAATCCCGCCTTGATAGGATCAAACCCGCGGCTATCAGCCTCTACCGCCACTGTCAGAGTACCTCCGTACTCAGGCTGAAAAGTCGGAGCACACTCTCCCTTAACGGAACAGGCCATCACCGTAATACTGCAAAGACCACAAACAACGAGCATGCTTCTCAGTCTGTTTCGCCATCCTTTTCCCATGATATCCCTCCTCTGGTTGATATTATTCTTGTGCCTGGAACTGCAGCCTGAACCCGTCATAGATCGCCATGGTCGCCCGTCTGATGTAATCGTCCGTGTCCGGAATGCCCTTTTCCGCAAGATAGTTGCTGTTGGCATTCAGCCAGTACGCCAGTTTCTGGGCAAACATCATTCGTGTGAGTCTGATCATCTTCAGTTCCAGTTCGTCCAGCCCTTTGAAGAGCGGGTAATCGAGCAGTGTTGCCGAAATGAACTCATTCAACTCCTTGCCCATCTCCTTGCACAACTCGACATTTCTCCCATCCCACATGCAGCGGAATAGATACTTTTCCTCCTCGGCAAACCTGACATAACTGATCCCCTGGTCGATCCATCTGTCGCCGGTCCGCTCTTCCAGCATCCGCTTCTTCATCTGTTCCAGGGCCTTAAGGCAGATCGCATCCTCCAGTTCGCGGACATTGGCGAACTGTGAATAGATCGGCATGGTGGAAGAGTTGATGGCCTTGGCGACGGCGGTAACCGAGAAGCCGGTCCAGCCGTTTTTTCTGACCAGTTCAAAGGCGGAGTCTATGATCTCTTCACGGCCGAACTGCATGTTTCTTGGGGACATACGCAACCTCGATTAATTTATAAAGTCTTTATATAATGCGTTTATATAAAGCTCATATAAATGTCAAGAATTATATTTTCTCTATCTAAAATAATTTTCCGCATGGCACCCATCAAAAGCAAAAGGGCCGTCGTTAGACAGCCCTTTCGTTTGAATATCGGGTTTTTCACCTGGAGGCAACGAGACCGGTCAGGTTTACGCCTTTTTGACAAATTCCGATTTCAACTGCATTGCGCCGACGCCGTCGATCTTGCAGTCGATATCGTGGTCACCCGAGACGAGACGGATGATCTTGATCTTGGAGCCGACCTTGACAACCGATGACGAACCCTTGATCTTCAGGTCCTTGATGACGGTTATCGAATCGCCGGCCTTGAGTTCATTCCCGAATGCGTCGCGCACGACGGTGTCGGAAGCTGCGCTCTCCGCGGCCGCTATTGCCCATTCGTGGGCGCACTCCGGGCAGACGAACATCTCCCCGTCTTCGTAGGTGTATTCCGAACTGCATGATGGACATTTTGGTGCCTGGCTCATGATATATCCTTTTTATTATATTTGTATCTTCGGCTAACAACCGTCAGACCCTTACCAACTCATACTCCCTGCTCCCCAGCCCGATCTTCTCTCCATGCTCCAGCTGCACCTCCCACGGGATCTCCGGCCAGACGCCGCGGAATTTGTCGCCACCCGGCTCATGGCCGCTCGTGAGGGCCGACCCTTCGTTGCCGCGCGCCCCGTTGACCAGGTCGGCGCACGCCTGGTCGATCGCCACCGGATCGGTCGAGGCGCAGATGCCGATGTCGTTAACGATCGGGGCATCGGAGTGGCCGTAGCAGTCGCAGGCGGGGGAGACCTGGGTGATGAAGTTGATGTAGATCGCCTTGCCCGTCTTGCCGGCCAGCGCCCCCCTGGCGTATTCGGCCATCTTGCGCATGACCAGGTCGGCGGCCTCGTTCCACTGGATGTTGACCGCCTTGACCGGACAGACCGTGATGCAGCGGGAGCAGCCGGCGCAGAGGGTGGGGTCGATGGCGGCCTTCCCTTCGATTATGGCGACGGCATCGTGGGCACAGGCCTTGAGGCAGATCCCG
>DATNCC010000139.1:0-10258 GCA_035571735.1 Dongiaceae bacterium
CGTCCCCATCTGGATATCGACATCATTACCGACACCAAGCAGTTCGGAACTCCCCCGCCCCTGTTCCCCCAGAACACCGCTTCCATGGGCATCATCGACCATCAGCAGCGCCCCGAACCTGTGCTTTAGCCGGGCCAGCTCCGCCAGCGGGGCGATATCGCCATCCATGCTGAAGACTCCGTCGCTAACGATCAGACTACGCCCCCTTGCATGTTTTTCCATTAGAGCGGCCAGAGAGATGAAATCGTTATGCGGATAGCGCACCAGACGGGCCCCGGAGAGCAGGATGCCGTCGACGATGCTGGCATGATTCAGCCGGTCGGAAAACACGACATCCCCACGGCCGACCAGAGCCGGAATGATGCCGGTATTTGCGGCATGCCCGCTGTTGAATAGCAGCGCCGCTTCCCGCTTTTTAAAGGAAGCGACGGCGTTCTCCAGCCGTTCGTGCAGTTCCATGGTCCCGGACACCAGCCGGGATGCGCCGCTCGATGTCCCATACTTTTCGATTGCCGCAATCGAGGCGGCCGCCAGAACTGGGTGATCGGCCAAACCCAGATAATTATTGGAGCAGAGCAGCAGCACGTCGTGCCCGTCACACATAACGTGCGCCCCCTGCCGACCGCCGATCAGCCTGGTGTTCCGCAGCAGGCCCCGGCTCCTGATCGCTTCGAGTTCGCTCCGAATCGTTCTTTGCATTGCAGTCCTTCTTGGTGGTCAACCGGATCATGACTTCCGGTTGACAATGGGTTGAAAAAAAATTCTGCCTTAGGTTACAGACTAGAGGTAGGCGGTCAGCCCGGCAGCACCAAGCTGTTCAACCACCTTCTTTACATCCTGGCAGCGCTCACGGTCGCAAACCAGAATCGCATCCGGAGTGGTTACGATCACGATGTTATGAACACCGACCGTAGCAACCATCTTCCCGTCGGCATAAATCAGGCAGTCGGAGGAATCAACCGCAACAAGACCTGCGGCATTGACACAAACCGTTCCCTCCTTGTCCGGCTCGATCACCTCCGGCAGAGCGCTCCAGCTCCCGACATCGCTCCACCCCATCTCGACCGGCAACATCAGGACATTCTTTGATTTTTCCATTACTGCATAATCGATCGAGATATTGGGAACCTCCTGGTAGATCTCACGAATCTGTTTTTCCAGGTCAGACAGTTCCCATACATCGTTATTGAAGGATATCCGTTTCAAGGCGTTGTGCAGAACCGGGATGTTATTTTCAAGCTCCTTCAAAATCGTATCGGCTTGCCACACAAACATGCCGCTGTTCCAGAAAAAGTTACCCTCATCCAGATAGCGAAGCGCCTCCTCAAACGGTGGTTTTTCGACAAAACGTTTAACCGGAAAAGGACCTGCACCCCGCAGATCCATGTCAGCCTCAATGTACCCGTAGCCTGTTTCCGGCCGGGACGGCAGAATACCCAGGGTAACCAGGTAACCTTTTCGAGCTGCCTCGGCTCCGGCCAGCAGCGTATCACACAGCGCCGCCTCGTCTTTTATGAAGTGGTCTGCAGGCAGGACCGCCATGACGCCGGACGGATCATGCATCGCTATAATAGCGGCAGCCAGACCGATGGCCGGGGCGGTATTGCGGCCGACAGGCTCAGAGATGACGTCGATCGGCACCGAGTCGTACATCTGCATCTGATGCTTGGTTTCAAAGGCCTGAAGGTGGTTTGTAATAATCAGAATCCGTTTAGGATTAAGAGGCAGGACCCGCTCAACCGTTCTCTGCAGCATGCTCCGATCGCCGGTGATCGAAATCAGCTGTTTGGGACGGGCAGCCCGTGAAAGCGGCCAGAATCTGGTTCCTGACCCTCCGGCCAGTATGACGATGTACATGGCTGAACTCCCGTTATTTGTACTGAATTCGATCAATAAAATCCGCAATTTCGCGTCCAAGCAGACTGATCGATTCGGTAGTATCGAGGACATCCCACAGTGTCTGGCGGAAGTAAGCTACCTCCTGACCGCTGGCACCGTCGCGCAAACTGACTACAAGCGATATTTTGAAACGGCCGAGACGTTTGAATTTTCCGGTCAGCAGCAGCGTCGACTCATCCGCTTTCCCGTCACGGGAAATATTCTTATAAGTGCGGTGAGACTTGACATAACGTTCGATATGCTCGGACAGCTCCGCCGGGAGCTTCTCATAGCGGAGATCGCTCTGACTCATTCCGGAATCGGGAGCATTCGAATACAATTCCCGTTTGAGTTCGCAATCCTTGATCACCAGTGACGTGTAGCTGTACATGGGTTTGGGATTGGTAACGACTTCCTCTTCGACAATTGTCGTGGACGTTGCAGCACATCCGGCAGAGAGAAGCAGCAGGCATGCAGAGCACAGCGCCAGCAGCGCATGTCGGAATGAGAAGTTACTATTTGGCATCAGGCCCTTCACAGCGGTTATAGTCATCATCAAAGCGCACGATATCGTCTTCACCCAGATATTCGCCACTCTGGACCTCAATTATCACAAGCGGAATCCTGCCCGGATTTTCGAGGCGATGGTTCTGGCCGATAGGAATAAAGGTCGACTCATTGACATTAACAACCTGTTGACTGTCACCGCAGGTAACAAGGGCGGTGCCGGACACCACGATCCAGTGTTCGCTACGGTGATGGTGTTTCTGAAGTGAGAGGCGCTCACCGGGGAGGACTTCGATACGCTTTATCTTGTAATTCGTGTTCTCATCGAGAACGGTAAAAGTGCCCCAAGGACGTTCACCACGTTCCATCGTTGATCCTTTCATAATGATTTTGCAGTGCGAAGCTTCAGATATTCCCGCAGTGCATTACGCCATGCCTGCGGCTGAAACCCGGTGACGCCGGTCAATTTACTGCACTCCAGAGTCGAATAGAGCGGCCTCCTGGCCGGGCGGTTCAACTCGGTGGTTGTCATCGGCCGGACCTTGACGTTTAAACCGGCTTCCTCAAAGATCGCCCTGGCAAACTCGTTCCACGAGCAATATTCCGCATTGGCCGCATGATAGATTCCCCGGCAACCGCTGTCAATCAGCGCAATTATAGCCCTTGCCAGATCCACGGTCCAGGTTGGCGAACCGATCTGATCATCGACAACGGCCAACTCATCCTTTTCAGTTCCCAGGCGCAGCATTGTTTCGACAAAATTCTTGCCGTGCAGGCCGTACAGCCACTGAGTCCGCACGATCAGATGCTCCGGACAGAATGCGGCGTTCATTTCACCCGCCAGCTTGGATTCACCGTAGGCGCTGAGCGGGCACGGGGCATCATCTTCAACATACGGCGTACCCTTGCCGCCGTCAAAAACGTAATCGGTGCTGATCTGCACCAGGAGCGCCCCGATATCCCGGCAGGCCATCGCCAGGTACCCCACACCTTCACCATTAACCGCCATTGCCGTCTCGATGTTGCTTTCACAGCCGTCAACATCGGTATAGGCCGCACAATTGATAACCACTTCGGGTTTCAGGTCTCCGATTACCTTTAAAACGGATTCGGGCGACGTTATGTCGATATCGGCGATATCAACACCCCGTCCCCGGTCGCCCAGGAGCGCCAGCAGATCGCTTCCCAGCATACCGTTTGCACCTACCACCAGGATCAAGCGGCACCTCCGCCATACTGATTCTGACAATATTCCCGGTACGCTCCGGAAGTAACCTCTGCCACCCATTCCTGATTGGCCAGATACCAGTCGATCGTCTCGGCGATCCCCTGTTCGAAGGTATAGGCCGGACTCCAGCCGAGGTCTTCCTTGAGGCGCGATGCATCGATGGCATAGCGCCGGTCATGGCCGGGACGATCCTTGACAAACGTTATCAACGAGCGGTTCTCCCCGCTTGCCCGTCCTAGTCGCTCATCCAGCAGGTCACAGACCAGATTGACGATATCGATATTTTTCCATTCGTTGTTGCCGCCGATATTATAGATCGAGCCGGGTTGCGCCTTTTTCAGCACGGTCTCGACCGCCACGGCGTGATCGCGCACATGCAGCCAGTCGCGAACATTCAATCCGTCACCGTAGACCGGCAACGGCTTTTTATTGATGATATTGTGGATCAGGAGCGGGATCAGCTTCTCCGGAAAATGGTAGGGGCCGTAATTATTGGAGCAGCGGGTATTCAGGGTCGGCATTCCGAACGTCTCATGATATGCCCGCACCAGCAGGTCGGCCCCGGCCTTGCTGGCCGAATAGGGGGAATTGGCGGCCAGCGGCGTTTCTTCGGTAAAGTAGCCGGTGTCACCCAGGCTGCCGTAGACTTCATCCGTTGATATCTGAAGGAAACGGAAATCCGGGACGGCACCGGACTGCCAATGTTTGCGGCTCTCTTCAAGCAGAATCTGCGTACCGAGAACATTCGTACGGACAAATATTTCCGGACCGGTGATTGAACGATCGACATGGGATTCGGCGGCGAAATGCACCACCGCGTCGATCCGTTGCTCGCCAAGCAGCCGGGCTACCAGGGGAGCATCGCCGATATCTCCCTTGATGAAGCGGTAGTTCGGATTCCCTTCAAGTGCGGTCAGGTTCTTGAGGTTGCCGGCGTAGGTAAGACAATCCAGATTGGTAACCATGCATCCCGGATTGCCGGCGATGAATGAATGAATGAAATTGGAGCCGATAAAACCGGCACCTCCGGTAACAAGAAGAGATGTAGGAGAAAATGTCATGGCAGCAGATGTCCTTTTTGTGGTGTCGATACTCAAGCTGTTTTCTTTTTTCAGCCGTTCTGGTATGGTTACTACAGTATGCATACTGACTTCTCCTGCAGGAGGAAATCGCCATGACTACCAAGCCAACATGCCGCTGCGGAGCCGATCACCATGGACATCTCTGTATGTTGAGAAGTAACGGGCTGCTTGATGAAATCGCAAAAATAACCAGAGATCCGAAATTCTATTGCTTCACCTGCGGCGGAGAGGCCAAGTGTGCGGAAAACCTGTGCGAACCGGCCCCGATAGAGCCGCCCTGAGCTTCATTCATACCCAACGGGCCGGAGTATCCGCGGCATGGATCGGCCGCCCGCGTCATCGTCATCCCTCCAGCGCAGCGTCCCTGGAATCCTCCAGCATCGCCTCAAGCTCGACGATCTGGGCATCGGTGATATCGAGTATCTCCGCTTCCTGCGTACTGATCAACACAAGATCAGGCTCATGTTTCAGGCCAAGTCCGATCCGGTGGCAGGTCATGTTGACAAACCGGACAATTGCCAGCATCTTGTTGACGGTGTCCCATTTTTCAGCATGGTGATCGCGAACCACTTCGCAGTACATTACCGGAAAATTCCAATGCTGCATAATCCGAAATCCCTGTTCGACATGCATTACTTCAAAGATTTCCAGAATCAGCTCATCGTCAAAGAGTGAATTGATCACACCTGCTGCCACCAGTTTCTCAATTGATTTCAGCAGATATAGCTTGCCGACATCATGCAGAAGTGCCGCCAGATAGGTTTCATCTGCCACTCCGCGCATACCGCAGGAATGGGCCAGCCAGCGGGCCCCGAGAGCGCAGCCGTGACTGTGCAGCCAAAGTTCTTTCAAATAATGATCAAGCGCCGGATTGCTGGATGAGTGGGCAGATGCCTGAGATGCCGCTATCACGAGATTGATGACCTGCTGAGCCCCGAGCCGGATAACCGCTTCCTTGATCGTGGCAACCTTCGAACGTCCCATATACATCGGAGAGTTGGCGATTTTAAGCATCTGGCTCGCCAGCGACATATCTTCATTTGCAACTTGAGACACTTCGTCAACGGTGAAATCATAGTTTGACAGCATTCGCTGCAGCTTTATCGCAACCGGATGAAAGATCGGCAGTTCAATCGGTTGAGAAGCAAGTAACCTTCTTACTGTTTCCGGGATTGATGCTGATGACATGATGAATCTCCTTGACACTTTTGGCGAAAAAAAATGCTCTTAATCGTGGCACTGCAGCAGCAGGCGTCCTTCCAGATCATCGATAAACTGCCGTGCGGAACGGCCGCTCCTGCGGGCAGTCAGTCCGGCCCATTTCAGCGCTTTGTCGCACAATTCCCCGTCTGACAGTGGAATACTCCTCAGAGCGGCATAGCCACGAACAACAGCCAGATACTCATCCTGGTCAAATCCGTATAAACCGAGCGAAAGGCCGAACCGGTCAGACAGGGCCAACTTTTCTCCAACCGCTTCTTCAGGATGAATTTCAGAATTGGCGCTATTATCAGACATCCTCTCCGGCATGAGGTGTCTGCGATTCGATGTTGCATAAATCAGAATATTTGAGGGCCGCTCTTCAATATCCCCATCCAGCAGCGTTTTTAATGCCCTGAAATCCCCCTCCCCCTCATCAAAAGAGAGATCGTCACAGAAGAGAATAAAACGGAATGGCGCCTCGCGCAATAGCCCGATAATCTGCGGCAGTGACATGATATCCCACCGCTTCAACTCCACGATTCGCAAACCTCGTGGCGCAAACAGTTTCAGCAGACCTTTGACAAGCGACGACTTGCCGCAGCCGCGCTCTCCCCAGAGGAGAACATTATTGGCAGGATATGACGCCACAAACTGCTCGGTGTTGCGGACAACCTCGTCCCGGACATCATCGATACCGACCAGCTCGTGCAGATCAAACAGATGCGGATGGGTAACCGCAACCAGCCGGCCGGCTTCTCCCGTCCGTTCCCACCTGAAGGCGATATTGGCATGTAAATCAACGGACGGTTCCCGGGCAGGAACCAGGCGTTCGACCAGGATTCCGATTTTATCAAGCAGCAGATCAAGCTTGTCACTCTGAGTGATCAAGGACATCCTGCTAACAGCCGCAACCGCAGTTATGGCATACTTTTCTGAACTCGCTTGAGGGGGCGACCGTTTCAGGTGCGAACGCCACGCGCCTGACAGCCCTGTCGATATCTTCCAGAATATCCAACCCCTCGCTTTTTCCGATTATATGGCCGACACACTGGTTGCTGTGCCCATCCTGCGGGGAAGATATTTTTACCACATTCAACAGGTCGGCATAACTGTTGATCGATATAACCGTATCCCGGTTCCGCACCACAGTTAAAAGCACCCCGAGCCGTTTCATCTCCCTGATCATGCCGGCCAGAAAATCCTGAAAATGCTGACCATCGAAATCGAAGTACCAGTCTTTTCTGAGATGTTTCCGGTCAAAAATTGTGATGACCATCTGTTTTGTTTTTTTGCAAGCCATTCCGTCACTCCATAACCCTAAAAAACAGGATAAGTGCGTTAACGAAGTTATCTTCTGCCAGAAACCGCAGAAAATAACTTCTAACTTACTAACGCAATCACAACGTTGCCGGGCACTCGGAATCCCACGCAGCAAATCCGTCGCCGGTAAGATTCAGGAAGGAATCGATCCGCCGGCGGAAAAATTCAAGCTCCCCGGCCTCCTTCAGGAGAAAGGCCAACTCATCGGCGGAAATCAGATGCCGTCTGTGCATAAACCGGTACAACTCCGATACCGCCGTCAGATGGCGTTCCAAAGCAACAAGCTCCGGATCCAGCGTATGAGTGATAAACCACGATCCCGCAAATGTGGTGACGATTCCGGGCTTGGGGCGCACTATATTCTGACGACCGAAGTCAATCAGGTAATCCCTTAGATAGAGATCGGCGCTGAAAGCCAGTTCGGAAGCCTGTTCAGCGGTCCTGCCCTGCTGCTGGAGGTACAGATAGAACTGTTTCAGAACCTGCTGACAGCGCCCGTCAACAAGCAGTTCCTCATCTATGGTATCAAACTCGAAATCCTCATGTTCAAATTCGATTTCCGGACTCTGTGTCATAATATCAGCGTACTTTCTAGGGATTAAGTTCCAGTAGATCTTTGTGAACAAAACGGCCATTTTTCTGGATCAGAACATCGTCGAACAATATTTCGCCATCGGCCAGGATCTTTACCAGATCCCAGTGTACCGAGGAACGGTTGCCATTGTCACACTCGTCGTACGCCTGCCCGGGGGTGAGGTGAATGGAACCGAATATCTTTTCATCAAAAAGAATGTTGCGCATCGGCTGACGGATCCCCGGATTAACACCGATTGCAAATTCCCCGATGTAGCGTGCCCCTTCATCCGCATCCAGAATCTTGTTGAGGGCTTTGCTCATGCCCCCTTCAGCGCTGGCCTTGATGATTTTACCGTCAGCAAATTCGAATCGGACACCGTTATATTCTTTCCCTTGGTAGATACTCGGGCAGTTATAGCTGATATGCCCCTGAACAGAGTTTTTGACCGGGGCGGTAAACACCTCGCCGTCCGGCATGTTGAGTCGACCATCACATTTGATGCCGGGCAGGCCGTCGATACTGAAACGGAGATCCGTGTCAGGAGCCGAAATTCGCACCTTTTTGGTTCGGTCGATCAACTTCTTAAGCTTCTCCTGTTTCCTTGACTCAGCTTTCCAGTCGATACAGCAGGCCGAGAAAAGGTAATCCTCGTATTCGTCCAGACTCATACGGGCTTCCTGGGCCGAGGCGTGGGTCGGATATCGGGTCACACACCAGCGGGTGTGCTTGACACGCTGGTCAACCAGCGGCCTGGTGAGCTTGGCATAGGCAACCACCGCCTCCTGACGGGCGTTAGCCATGACCATCGAATTATTACCGGCTGAAATGCCTATATATACCGTTACGGTTTTGTAGAAGTCCAGTTTGTGCTGCGGAAAATAATCAAGCTGCTGTTTATTGGCGCTATTGTAGAAGAAACGATCGATTTCCGGCACTGAGAAGCCGTATTCGACGTATTTTGCCCCCCGCGCAAGACAGAGCGCATACAGCTCCTTCACCAGCGGCATCGCTTCCAGACCGGCAGAATTAATAAGTACGACATCGCCCTTTTTCACCCTGGTCGAGTAATCAACCAGTATCTCCGCAAACTGCCGAATTCTGGGATCGTTCATAGAACCTCCTCAGGTAGTTAAATCAATGCATCATCAACCTGGTGACCCCCAGGACAAGTCCGCTTTGCGGACCGGCCAGCAGATGAACACCAATATTGAGAACAGGAGAAATAATATACGAGAACATATTGGTGAAAAACACCAGCGCGATGATAATTATCATCCCGTACGGTTCAATGCGAGACAATGCGGCAGCCTGCCGGTAAGGCAGCAATCCGACCAGTACCCGCCCGCCATCCAGGGGTGGCACCGGTATCATATTGAAGATCGCCAGAAGAAGATTTATGTAGACCGAAAAGGCCAGCATCAGGACCAGGGGCTCGACCAGCATGGCAAGCGGAGAACCGGAAGTGGCCGGATTGCCGAACGCCACCAGACCACGGAGCAGGAACGCTGAAACCGTTGCCAGTGTGATGTTAGTAATCGGTCCGGCTGCCGCCACCCAGATCATATCGCGTTTGGGATTACGGAGATTTTCATACACTACCGGCACCGGCTTGGCCCACCCAATGCCGACAAAGAATATCATGAGAGTACCAATGATATCGATATGCTTCAAAGGATTGAGTGTCAGTCGCCCCATCATGCGCGCGGTCGGGTCACCAAAACGCCAGGCGACAAGGCCATGGGAAACCTCATGGCAAACTATTGCCAGCATACCCGGCACAAGCATTACAGAGAGCTTGAGGAAGAAACTTTCCATTTAAAGTCCTTTGAACTGTATAAATCTGCACCTCTTCTAGCAGAGTAGTCCGGCAAAGTCAATTGCAAGGCATCCGCCAGAACGGAGAAAGGCGGGATTTCTCCCGCCTTTCAAGGTTGTATGCTGCTTCAGTTTTAATTAAATATCGTAGTACAGTTCAAACTCGAGAGGCACCGGACGCATCCGGACCGGATTTACTTCGGCCTCGGTTTTGTACTCGATCCACTTCTCGATTACATCAGGGGTAAATACGTCGCCCTTCAGCAGAAACTCATAGTCTTCCTTAAGGCAATTCAGAGCTTCTTCGAGGCTGCCCGGTGCGGACGGAATATCCTTGAGTTCTTCCGGAGAAAGGCCGTAGATATCCTTGTCCAGAGGCTGGCCCGGATCGATCTTGTTTTCGATACCATCCAGACCGGCCATCAACATGGCGGCAAACGCGAGGTAACCGTTGCAGGAAGGATCGGGAGTACGGTATTCAATACGCTTGGATTTGGGGTTGTTGGAAAACATCGGAATACGGAGAGAAGCAGAACGGTTACGGGCTGAGTAGGCCATGTTAACCGGTGCTTCAAAGCCCGGAACCAGTCGTTTGTACGAGTTGGTAGTCGGGTTGGTGAAGGCGCAGAGAGCCTTGGCGTGCTTGAT
>DATNCC010000140.1:0-3013 GCA_035571735.1 Dongiaceae bacterium
CGGGAAGAATTGGGGTAGGGGGGTACTCGTCAAACCCTGCTCAGATCATCCCTCTGGCCCTCAACTCCCCCTTGAGCCAGGCATATGCCACCGGTGCCACCACCAGGCCCGGCAGGCCGAAGAACGCTTCCATGGCCACCATGGCGCAGATCAGCTCCCAGGCACTGGCGTGCACTTCGCCACCGACGATGCGGGCATTGGTAAAGTACTCGAGCTTGTGGATCAGGATCAGGAATTCCAGCGATGCAACACCGGCGCCAGCCGAGACACCCAGGCTGATCAGGACTATGGCGGTATTGGAGATCAGGTTTCCGACCACCGGCAGGAGCCCGGTCAGGAAGGTCAGCGGAATGAGCACCGTCAGCAGCGGCAGGTGGATGCCGAAGATCGGCAGGATCAGAACCAGAAAAATGAAGGTGAGGGCCGTATTCAGGGCGGAGATCTTCACCTGGGCAAAAACAACCTTGTCGAAGGCAACGGCCAGAGCCACAACGCGGTCGTGCATCGCAGCCAGCAGGGCGGGCCATTCACGGTCCCGGTTGAAACTGTGCAGGGCGGTCATGCCGCCTATTACCATGCCGAAGATGATGTGGACAAAGGTCTTCAGGCCGGCCATCCCGGCAGAAGATATCCGGTTGCCATTCTCCCGCAGCAGTTTGACGAACTCTTCCCTCAGCTCTTCGATGGTGGCCGGAACGGAGACTGTCAGACTTTCCGGCAGAGTGCGCTTCAGGTTCTCAAGGGTTTCGGCGAGGGCCGAGAGCAGCGCCGCCATCCCTTTGTCGCCGTGGAGAAAGGCCCATAGACCCATTCCCGCGCCGATCATGCCGCCAATTACGATCAGCATGATGACTGACAGGGAAAGCTTTTGCGAAGCCCCGCCCCATCTGGCGGGCAGGCGGCGGGCCAGCTTGACGGTCAGGACATGCACGGCAAGTCCTGCAAAAAGCGTCGGCAGGAGATGAAAATGGATGACAAGTGGTGTGGCGATTATTGCCAGCAGATAGCTGACTGTGACCGGAGAGACCATGTTACCCGCCCTTTCAATATATGAACAATGGCAGTGAGGGCCATCTCTCACTGCAACGCCTCTGCTTCTGGACCGACGGTGGCTTGCTCAACAGCAGAGAAGACCAGCGGTAGTGTTGATTGTGGCAACATCTGGCCATGGGCCCCGGCTGTTTCCGTTCGATACGGCCCTCACTGTCACGGATTCAGGAAACAGTGTGCAGCCGTCGGTTTCCTGGCAAACGGCTGCTATTTGTCTATATTTGCCACAGTGAGCCGTGAAATACAAACGAGTTTATCCTCTTCGTTATAGATCCTGATTTCCCATACTTGTGTACTGCTTCCGACATGGACCGGTTTCGTTATGCCGGTAACCCAGCCGTCATGTACCGGCCGTATGTGATTGGCATTTATTTCTAGCCCGACGATATCTCTCTTTTCCCTCCCCACGCACAATGCAGCAGCAACGCTTCCCAATGTCTCGGCCAGGGCCGCCGAAGCCCCGCCATGAAGCAGGCCAGCCGGCTGTCTGGTCCTGTTGTCGACCGGCATCTTTGCCTTCAGATAATCGTCGCCGATCTCCAGGAACACGATGCCGAGGTATTCTGCCAGGGTGTTTTTCGCTCTCTCCTGGAGCTGGTCCGTTGTCGTCATTGTTTTCCAGATAGCCATTGTTCCCTCCGATCCGGTCAGTTGCGGATTCTGACAGCCCCGGTCAGGGCCCAGTCGTTGTGGCCGCCGGGGATTTCATGATATTTCGCTCCGGTCAGGGCTCCAGCCAGGGTCCGCGCATGGCGGACAGGTATCACCTCATCATTGATTGCCCCGAAAATCTCCAGTCTTCCTGAATATCCCTTTAGCGCCTCCACATTGTCCCAGCGGTCCAATAGAAACAATCCGGCAGGAAACAGCGGAAAGTGGTCTTGTGCTACGCTTGCCAGGTTATCGAAGGGTACGACCAGGACGAGCTTGTCAGGCTGTTTTCCCATCCTGGCGAGATGCGATGCAGGCCCGCTGCCGATGGATTCCCCTGCGACGCAGACTGGAATATCCGTGTATGTCCTTCTCAGCCAGAGATAGGCTTCTTCCGCGGCGGTATTGAATGATGTTTTGCCCGGAGTTCCCGGCCGGCTGCCGTACCCCGGATATTCCAGGATGAAGACCGAGTCGGAGTCGGAGAAACATTGCAGGGCGTAGATGCGATCGGCCGCCTGCCCGGCGTTGCCGTGGATTAAAAGCCAGATGTTCCGTGGCCTGGCCACTTTGCGGGCGTAGCCCACAAGCCGGCCATCCACGGTCCATGTGCTGAGACCGTTTGTTTCCGGCCGATGGCTCGGATAATAAAGCAATTTACGCTGAAAGGCAAAAACGATTGCAAGCAGCGTTATCAACATTGTCAGCATGATTTTGATCATAATTGCCAGTTGTTTCATAGCCACGCTTCTTGAAAAAAACGAGGGCACCCTGGGGGTGCCCTCGTCAGCTATACATCTACAGAACTTTTCCGGTCACCTGAATTCCAGCCGCTACGGCAGCAGGCTCCCAGCGAAAGTACCGGTCAGGAGCACACCGGGGCCGGTCTGCCAAGTGCCGCTTACGGTGCCCGTGGCTGCGCTGATTATTCCTGCGAAGGTTCCGGGGGTGAACTTTATAACCCCTTCATTGTCGAACATCACCAGTCCAGGGAACGCACCGGCAGTTCCGAGCTGTCCAAGATTGAACCCCGGGGGCTGGGCAAGCGCCCCGGTAGCCGGAGTCACAGCCCCTTCAAGGAGGAATGGCGTCTGATCGATGCCACCCACTCTCTGCCTCAGGAACATGGCGAACCCGTGAACGGAGTTGTCGATGTTCACGGCGAAGGTGAAGGTGCTCGGCAGACCCGGCGCGGTGTCGGTATGGGTCCCCTGGTAGGCTCCCACCAGCGGGTTGGTGGTCTTCACAAAACCGAGCGTCGTGGCTGCCGGACCAGCGAGGTTGAGGTCCTGCGCCGTCATCTTGACGGCGG
>DATNCC010000141.1:0-5580 GCA_035571735.1 Dongiaceae bacterium
AAAAACTCTTTATACTACCAGGAGGGTAACAATGAAAAGATGGTCCATGGTAATCATTTCTGCTTTCATCACCATGCTGTTCTGTGGCAGCGCCTTCGCTACCGATACCATCAGGATTGGAGGGCTGTTTTCCGTGACGGGTCCGGCCGCCTTCATTGGTGATCCGGCGAAGAAAACCCTTGAAATGTTGGTAAAGGAAACCAACCGCAAAGGGGGCATAAACGGCATGAAAGTTGAGACCGTTATCTACGACACCGGAGGTGATCCCACCAAGGCGGTCCAACTGGCCACCAGGCTGATCAAGGACGACAAGGTAAATGTTATCGTCGGCCCTTCCACTACCGGCGAAAGCATGGCGGTCATCCCCCTGGTCGAGAAGGCGAAGATCCCCATGATTTCGAGCGCGGCAGGTGGCAAGATCGTAGATCCGGTCAAGCACTGGGTGTTCAAGACCGCCGCCAGCGACCATATTGCAGTCGAGAAGCTCCTCCGTTACGTGCACGGCAAAAATCAGAAAAGGATCGCCCTCCTCACGGTTTCTGACGGGTTCGGCACCTCCGGCCTCGAGCAACTTAAGGCATATGCGGCAAAGCAAGGTTTTACCATCGTGGCAGACGAAGTGTTCGCCCCCAAAGACAATGACATGACCCCACAGTTGACCAAAATCCGGGGCATCAAGCCGGATGCAATTATAGCCTGGGCCCTGAACCCCGGGATGGCCATCATCACGAAAAACGTCAAGCAGCTCGACATCAAGGTCCCGCTTTACATGAGCCACGGCACGGCTACCACTAAATACATTGAATTGGCCGGTGAGGCCGCTGATGGGGTGGTACACCCGGCCGGCAAAATGGCGATCTACGATTCCCTTCCCAAGTCGGACCCCCAGGCGAAGCTGCTCAAGGACTACTACGTGGAGTATAAAAAGCTGTACGGCGAAGAAGCCACCACCTTCGGCGGCTACGCCTACGACGCCTTTCAGTTGATAGTCTCTGCGGTTAACAAGGGGAACACTACCCCCGAGCAGATCAGAAACGGCATCGAACAGACAAAAAAACTGGCCAGCGTCTCCGGCATCTTCACCATGACCCCCAAAGACCACAATGGTCTCGATCTTTCCTCCCTAGTGATGGTCAAAATCACCAAAGGGAAGTGGACCATGCTCACCAATTAGCGCACCTATGTGCAATAAAAAACTTGTTGTTCTGCTCCCCCTTGAAATGGGGGGGCTGGACCGTGCTGGTGCTCTCCGACCTGGTGAAGTAGGTTATTGGCGCGACCCGTGCCGATCCGAGGGGTAACTGCTCCATGATGCACACGCTGCTGCGCATAGTAACCCTGCTCACCGTCGTTTACGGATGCTATGGGGGAGGACAGGGGGATGTACATCAGATTATAAGTTTCTCTTGTGCCGGATGTGGATTGAAGGGCGAAATGAGCGTAGAAGAGTTGAGGAACTGCGAGCGCAACCAGACGGCTCGACCTGCCGCGCCGGTCAGCCTAGAGTTTTATAAGGAAGGCAGACTTGAATGGCAAAATTACTATTGCTACCGGCGTGGTACATAAAGTACCTGATGATTTACTAGATGCCCTTACGGTTGCCCCAAATGTGCTGGCAGTGTGGAATGATCTTACGCCACTTGCGCGCAATGAATGGATCTGCTGGATTATTTCCGTCAAGAAGCCGGAAACTAGAAAACATCATGTCGAGCGAGCATGCGCCGAGCTTATCGAAGGAAAGCGCCGACCATGTTGTTGGCCCGGTTGCCCCCATCGCTAAACCTTTAAGCCCTGACCGGCCTGCTTTTGGGAGCAATAATTCTGAGATTTCCAGCAGTTGACCTTGTCTCGCCCCAAATCCTTCCACTGTTAAACCGGCAGGCCTTCCTGCTGCCATGATTGCCCCCCAGACAAGATCTTACTTTCCTGCCTCATAAAATGATAAGTGCGTGGCAACATCATTCGAAGGCGCGTCCTCGAATGATAAGTGCCTAGCAATATGATACGAAGGCGCACCTTCGAATGATAACCGTGTGGCAATATCATTCGAAGGTGCGTCCTCGAATGATAAATGCCTGGCAACATCATATGAAGGCGCATCGTCCTGAGATTAAGACCTCGCCCTGTGCCCAGTGTCCAGATCCCGCCGGTCCCTCCATTTTTCAGAAGTAATCGGCCAGCCCGACGGAGATTCGTTCGAACCTTTGCAACTCGGCAGGCATAAGGGTTTGCAGGGAAGGATCGTCAAATAGCGATGAGGCGGCCGGCATCGGCAGGGAAACGGGGCGCCTTTCCACGGCTATCCGGCGACCGGAGGGGAGGGGGATCTCGAAAACCGGCTGGCGCAGGTTCCCGGCCGGCAGGGTGACCGCTTCGAAATACTGCACGCTCCCCGCGCCGAGCGCCCGCAGGTAGCCCGCCTCCGTCACCTCTTCGTGATCGGCCCGGACAAAGGGGATGCCGCGACGGCGCGCCGCCGCATGCTGAAAGCGCCGCTTGTATGGAAAGGAGCAGTAGTTAACCGGCAGATCGATGCCCTGTTCGATTGCATGGCGTACCAGCCGCAACGCGGTGTGTTCCGACTCCAGCACCGTCACATTCTCGCCGTGCACGAAGGTATAGGGTCTGCCGGCCAAGTGCCGGGAATTGTGAGGAGTGAGTCTCAGTTGATGCAGATTCAGATGCTGGACCCCTACGGCAACCATCTCGACCAACTTGTCCCGCAACAGTTCCTCTTCTTCCGGAACCGTCGGAATCTCCACCGTTACCGTCGGAATCACCCCGACCGCGAGCTGAACCTTGCTGAGGTTGTAGCCGGTCGCGCCGATGTCGAAGCGGATCTCGCCTAGACCCGCCGAGCGCAACTCTTGGGCGATCTCCCTGGTAAGCAGCGTGCCGTTGGTGTACATCCAGAGATGGACCGCGTCGCCGCAGCGCCGCCGCACCGCGTCAATGTATGCCAGGGTGCGGTCCAGGGTGAGGAGCGGCTCGCCGCCGCTGATGCTGGCCCCGGTGAAGCCAAAAAGGGCCACGTACTCGGCGTAATCCTCGGGAGAGACGAAGGGGATGCCGGGGACTGCCATGGGGACATCCTATGTTCTCTCTGTCAACCCAAAAGCATGTTCTTTGAAAAATTAGATGGTTAAGGCTGAGTGGCGAACGGCGGGCGCACGTCACCCGTTGATTTGTGAAATGGCGAATCTCTCACTTTCGGCGAACCTTGTGCGTCATCGTTACGTTTATCCGGCTTCCCCCGCCCGCTGGCGGAGCGGGGTAGTCAATCATCCCTTATCAACGCTTTAAGGTTCAGTGAGAGGCCCAGCTTTGTCCCTCCCGAGGTCGTTGCCTCAACGCTCATAAACGGGCTCATCTCGCCAACTGCCTACTTACGGCTTAATCTTCCTCGTCCGTGAAGTAGGAAGCTTTGAATTTCTCTTTGGTCTTCATCAGGGTCCAGGCGACGACCAACAGCTTTGCCGCCAGTTTGACCCTCATCTTCAGCATGATGCCGCACTCGAGTTCGCGTCCTTTGACCATCTTGCTGAAATACCCCCGGATCGAAGAGTTCTTCGCGGAGGCGATCATCGCCGCCTGCACCAGGGCATATCGCAGCGCCGCCTTTCCCTGCTTAGAGATAACCGGCTTGGCGGCATCGCTTGTTTGTCCGCTTCGGGAAGCGCTGAGATCGAGACCCGCCAGACGCAGTAGCTGCTTCCGGTGCGCAAACCGTGAAGGGGCACCGATCGCAGCCAACACCATCGCTGAGACGATAGGGCCGAAGCCAGGAATCGAGAGGAGGCATTCGTACTCCTTAAACTTTTCGGCGATGGCCGCCATTCGCTTTTCCGTGTCTTTGACATCTTCGATGACTGCTTTGTACCGCCGAACAAGGGTCTGTGCCTCCCATCGAGCGGCCTCGTGCACCTCACACCCTGCGGAACTGCCGGAAATCTCCCAAAGCGCTCGCAGGCGCTTTTGTTGAGCCGCGGTGACCTTCCGCGAAGTGACGAGATTGACGAAATCCTCGAACTCCATGGCGGCTATTTGTCGCGGATCGAGGCAGTGCTGGGCAATCGACACAACCACGTCGTTGGGCTCACCGGAGTGGAGAGGGATTTTGTCCAACTCCGGGAAATACTGTGCAAAAATGTTGTTCCGCAAGCGCATCCGTAATGCGTGTTCGTCTTTTTTTAGTCGAGTACGGAATGCGATAAGGCTCCTTAGCTCTTGCAGGTTCTTCTCTGGGATGTCGTAGTAGAGGCAGCGCCCCTGTCCGACCAGGTCCGCGACGTTGGCCGCGTCTTTCTTGTCGTTTTTATCCCACCGGCCATCGAGCATCGCCCGATTTCTCGCCACGGCCACGTTCGAGACGTAGACGACGTGCTCCTGACTCTTGATCAGATATTCTGCTAACGGCTTATGGTAGGACGCCGTCGGCTCAACACCGTACACAACTTCTTGCAGACCGTGCTGCTTTTGGAGATCTCCGGCCAGCGCTTGAAGGCTCTCAAATCCTTGCACGGTGTTTTCGAAAACCATGTTCTTTCGGAGCGTTCTTCCATTGGAAGTGCCGAAAAAAGCATGGTGCTTGTTCTTGGCTATGTCTACGCCTACAAGCAGGTGTCTCTCTGAGCCTCTAACCGATGTTTTCAGAGCCTTGAACAACTTCAGCCGATCAGTATCATCATTCATACTGCCCTCCTATCGGTGGAATAAATGATCATCCAATAACAGGTGACAGGAGAATTAACAAGACTGATAAAATAGGTTGTTTTTCTGTAAAATCGAGGGTTTTGCTTGGCTTCTTTTTCTTATATAACGTCCATAATATTATAATATTCTAAAGTTAATCGTACTACGGGTTGGGATTGTGGGGTGAGTAACTTATAATCAAATGAACGTCCCCTTGTATCTCTCCTTATCTCTCTAAGTATGGGAGTAATTACATGCACGAAGGGAGTATGTGATTTAGGCAATATTGTGTCATTAGCAGACAGCCTGATGTACAAAGTGAAAAATTCAGGAAAAAATGATGTGATGTATTCCGAGTAATTCACTGCTGGATGAATGCGGTATCAAAGAGGATTTTAATAGCAAAAAGGGTTAGCTCACAAGGCTAACCCTTTTTCTATTTGCGCCGCCCCTCTCAGATGGCGGGCTGCAGCGGCAGTGTGACGTGGAAGGTGGTTCTCGCCTCGGGCGTGCTGGAAAAAGTCACCGCGCCCTGCAGGTAGTCCGCAGGGTGTGAGGTTTTTGTTTAAAACTTTGAAATGTATGAACTGATGTGCTATATCTCGTTTGGAATTGGAGGACAACCGTGCCATGGCCAAGGCGGCACGTGAGGTCCGGCAACGTCCCCCGCGGAAAAGCCTATACACATAGATGCGAAGGAAATATTGAGATACTATTAGAAAAGCAGTTCTCTTAATTAAGGAGAATAGGCAATAATGGAAATTGGTTTTTTAACTGATATCGGATTGAAAAGAGAGATCAACGAAGATACGATCCTGGTTGATGCGGACAAGAAAATTATCATTTTAGCTGATGGCATGGGTGGACATCTTGCGGGAGAAGTCGCTA
>DATNCC010000142.1:0-28751 GCA_035571735.1 Dongiaceae bacterium
GCATTGGTGGCGTTGAAGTAGAAGGCCTCGCTCGGGAAGTTGGTCGGAAATGACACCGGCAGCGCCGCATTGAAGTCTGGGGCGCCGACCAGGGCGCAGGCGGCGACATCGAGGCAGGGTTTAACCGCTACCCCGTCCTGCCCCTGATACCAGGCCGGCAAGCCCGGGATTGTGACGATGGCGCCTCCCGGATTGGTGAAAGTGGCGTTGTTCGGGCTGAACCCCGCCAGGCCTACAGCCTGGGCCTCTCCCGTCATTATCTGCGCGGTCAGCGCCACGATAATGAATAATACATTTGCAAACTTTCGCATATTAGTTACTCCTTTCCGATGAACATCTATAGTGTTGGATAACAGCCGATAACCGTTTGAGTTCATGTTTTGCACATAGCACCTCCCCTTGATTCTGAATAATACCATTGATTTAATGTCGTGCAATGAGCTGGCAAATTATTTGACAATTAAAAAGGGAACTAATTGTTAAATTTTATTGGAGCAATTACTGTGCCATTTGCTCGATGCGATAATTTGTGTCTATATTCAAGTGTGTTACGGTGCGGCGGAAGATGTGGATGCGAGCGTTGCAAAAAATTATTCATGCCATAATTGTTGCAGGAGCTTTTAATTGACAACCCTGGCTTACCGCGACGGTGTAACTTCCATCAAGACACGTCTTGATATTACAAAAAAAAGGGGAGCCGAAACAGGCTCCCCTTTTAGTTCAGTGCTGCGCTTGTGATACGCTACTGAATATTCACACTCAGGATTTCAACGATAATACCGGCTATGGGTGCATTTTTAGAGTCGATAACAGATCCGTTCAGCGCAACGGCGAAGTCACTCGCTTTCGGGAAGCTGCCTGCCGTAACGTTGAAATTCAGGGTTGCGAATTCACCGGTCTGGATGCCTTTGGTGTTGACCAGGGCCAGAGTTACCGCGGCGACGTTGTTCGAGTTAGTTATAATCTGCGAGCCGACACCGGCGCCGGTTGCGGAAACGTCGGGAGTTGAACCGTTAGGATCAGATGTCATCGTGAGCCCTGATGATGGGGTGGCGGTAACCGTTACCTTGAGAGCACCGATGGTTGTGCCGGCCGGAAGCGTTCCGGTCGTGCGCAACTTGACGGCCACCTGGGTCGGCTGGCTGGTAAACGTCACTGTGAGGGGGTTTGAGGTAACGGGTGTTGCGCCGACTGTAGCGTTAGCGACTACATCGATGGCACCGGCAACCGTGCTGTTCAGGATGACCGATGCAACCCCTCCCTTTGTGTTGGCGGTTGCCGATGAAAGAGTGCCGTTGCCGTTAAGAATGGTGAATGTCACCGGGGTGCCGTCAGTAATCGTGCCATTCAGGATATTTGTCGGGACCACGGTAGCGGTCAGGGTCACCGGTCCCCGATTGCCGGTAATGCCGGAGGTCCGATCCGCGACAAGGGAGATGGAGTCCGGTTGGTTGGGGTCGCTAAAGGTAATCGAGTGGCTGCCGGTCGCCTGGCCGGCGGTTATTTTGACGGTGACGACACCGGCAACGGCGCTGGTCACCGATACTGATGCGTTGCCGTTCGCATCGATTGTCGAACTGGATTGTGACAGGCTGCCGCTGCCGGAGGTTATGACAAAGTCGACTTTCTGGCCGACAGATATCGTCCCTCCGGAGACGCTTACTACCTTGACGGTAAGGGGCACCGTGCTGTTAATGAAATGAGCGCCCGGAGCATCAGTAACGGTAATGTTGGATGGTGAATTCGGATCAACAAAATTGATATTGATTTCAGAGCCCTTGATGATTCCGACAACAGCCTTGATCGAAACCGTTTGCGGTGAGGTAATTCCGCTCAGAGTGGCGGTGGCAATGCCGTTTGCCGTTGTGGTGACATTCGAAATTGTTCCGGCCGATGCAGCAAACGTAACGACCGTGCCGGCTGCAGGTGGGCCACCAGAGATTGTCGTAACGTTGGCACTGATCTTAACAGAGGAGCTGGCTGCGACAATCGTGCTCGGGGCAGAAAGGGTTATTCCGGTCACTTTTGCCGGGTCAATCCCGGGAATTCCTGCCCCTGCAGGGTTGATCTTGGTGTTTTTGAAGGCATCGGTTGTTGCTTTAATAAATTTGTCGTCCAGTGCCGTGTCGGTGATGGTGCCGGTGGTGGCATCTATCGCCGAGGCCGTCTGGGTCAACAGCTTGGACAGATCGTCTGCGCTGGGCCCTGCAGCCTGGGAGACCACCGCCAGATTGAATTTGTAC
This sequence comes from Dongiaceae bacterium, assembly GCA_035571735.1. GTDB lineage: Bacteria > Desulfobacterota > Desulfuromonadia > Geobacterales > Pseudopelobacteraceae > JACRCG01. The sequence continues at coordinate 2,244 of DATNCC010000142.1, forward strand.
TCAGGGTTCGATGACGGTGTGGTTGCGACGATATCAACGCCCTGAAGGCCCAGAGCATCAGTTACAGCGGTGTTGGCCGCCTTGATGTTGGCAGGTGTGAGCTTGGTGGTCCCGGCTTTTTGAGCCGCCAACTCGGTAAACGGCGTTATCGAGACCTTGGAGGAACCGGAAACATTGGCGACAACAGCGCTTAACGATTTACCTGCGAAGGGAACATCAGTGCCGGATGCCTCATCCTTATAGATACTGCCGGTATTTCCTGTTACCACAACTTTAACCGGGCCTTCATAATTAATCACCGCCGAATAATTGCCAAACGGTGCCCTGGTCGTAACCGGCTTGCCGTCCAGAGTTGGTAACGGCGTGGACTGTAAGGTGCCGTCCGCATTGATTGCGAAAATCTTTACATCTCCGCCGATAATCGGCCCCTTTGTGGCTTCTCCGGACAGTGTGGTGGCCACCGGTGTCAGGTCTCCCCCACCGCTACCGCCTCCACAACCTACTACAATCAATGTAAGCAGGGATAACAACAGACTGGACAAGTTTCTCATTTTCATGATCTTCCCCCTTTTTTTTTTGAGTGGCTTCTCAATTTGCAAAATATGTTGTTGCGAATCAGTAAAGAAAAATCAAAGTCGACCTGTTGCGAGTGCTTTCAACTGTAAAGCAATTACCGTACCACCTGAGAATGCTGAAATTTATGCCAATTTTTAAATATGTTACAGCTCGCTGGTCGATATTGTCAGTATGTATGCGTGATGTGCACAGCTGCGTCCTGCAACCGGGGTAATTCCATAAAAAGCGGCTAAAACAAAGCGTTACAGGATGATTGCACAAATTATTGCATGCCAAAATTTTTGCAGGGAGCATTTCACCGATCAACTCCGGCCGTCGGCCAGCTGCTTACCTTGTTCGAAGCCGGGAATCCCGGCGTCTTTTGTTCATTTCCCGTATCTCTCCGGATCCTTTTACAGCCCGGCGAAAGTGCCGGTAATGGTGATGCCGGACAGGGGTTCCGAAGAAGACAGGCTGCTTCCGTCGATCCGGTTAACTTTCAGGCCGAAATCGCCACCATCGACGGGGAAACCGTTGAATTCGAGGTGTGCGAACTCTCCGATGGCAAAGCCGGGCTGAACGTTGACCAGGATGATACGCACGATACCGGCGGCCTTGTCGTATCTGACGCTGGCTAGGCTGTTGGACGCGGCCAGGCTTGTTGGGACAACCACGCCGGGCAGGGCTTCACCGGTCAACGGGTCCATCTTGACTGTTACCCCGTCCGGGAGGGTGATGGAGCAGTCGATGCCGTTGATAAGAGTGCCCGCTGGAAGCGTGCCGACGGTCGAAAGCTGGAGAACTCCACCGCTGAAGAGAACCGGCCTGAGGGGTAACCCTCCCACGTTTTTACCGCTTTTGGCGTAGTTGCTGATCGCGTTGTTGGTGGAATTGATGTTTTCCAGAGAAAAACCGCCATTATTTACCAACTCCGTTTGCAGTTCGGAGAGCAGGGAGCCAACGGCATCCTCAAGGGTAAGGCTTCCTTTGTGGTCATTTACCATATAGGAGAAGACGGCAAGAGCCGAGGAGTAGGTACGCTGGTCATTACTGGCACCGGCGGGCGCAGGCAGGGTCGGATCGAAGGGAAGCGATCCTATGATGTTGGAAACCTCGAAAAACCGGCCGATTTGCAGATTGGCGTCATCGATCTCGGTAGGGGTTAAGGCGCCGATCCCTTTAACCTGCATGTAAGCCAGTTGGGTTATCGGGGTTACGGCGATCTTTGCGCCGTCGATTACGCTGGAGACGGCGGCGTGCAGTTTCACTTTCAGGTTGACACCGGGAGTGCCGCTCGCCTCATCGGTAAAAGTGCCGCCGGTTACTTCGACAACCACCGGCCCGGTGGGGACCGAAGTGAGGGTGATGGCATAGCTGCCGTCCGCCGCCGTTTTTCCGATGCCAAGCACAGAACTCGTGTCGACCTTGCCGGCTGTTACGGTGTAGACATTGACGTCGCCGCCGCTGATGGGGCCAAGTGCGGCAACGCCGCTGATGGTAACGCTGCCGGCTGGTGGCAGTGTTGTTGAAGTGGTTGTTATTGTTGTTGTCGTTGTCGTATCAGAAGAAGTAGTATCACCCCCCGCCCCTCCGCCGCAGCCAAACAGGGTCATCACTGCCAGCAATACAACTATGCTGAATAACATTCTTATTTTCATTATCGCTGCTCCCGTTTGACGATGGATTTAATTGGCCAGATTGATTGAACCGACCACATTCCGCATGATCAGCAGCACGTCATTCAGGTCTATCTTGCCGTCCGGCGCGCCCAGCGGCGCAACATCTCCGTGGCGCAGATCGTCGGCTGTCGGAGTGATAATCCCGACCACAATGCGCAGGGCCTTGACGGCGTCGGAGAGATTAGGGATCTTTGTCCCGTTGAAAATCCCGTCAGCAAATACATTGATTGTCGCGGCTGCTCTGGTGACGTTGCCGGACTTATCCGTGGCGGTAACTGTGATATCGTTTTTTCCCACTCCGAGCAAGCTTAGCGTGGTGCTCCAGGTGCCGCCGCTTGTCGATATCGGACCGGCCTGGGCCTGCGCAGTGCTGATGCTGATCACCGGGATTATCCCCTCCTCGACCGTGCCGGACAGGAAAAAGTCGTCACCCTTGATCGGAGCGGTAATGGGGTTGATGGTAAGGGCCGGGGGAGTGGTGTCGAGGGTTACGGCCGTGGTCGCCGTGGACACGATACCGCTGAGATCGGTGCTGGATACCGTAATGTTGTTGACACCCTCCGTGAGCCCGGTGAGGGTGGCAGTCCAGGTATTGGCGGACGGGGAGTCCGCCTGCACAGCCACGCCGCTGTTCACCTTGACCTGGACAGTTGCTCCCGTCTCCTTCGCGCCGCTGATAGGGAGGCTCTTGTTGTTGGTCAGGGGGGCGACCGGGTTGATCGTGATGGGGGCCAACGCCGCGGCAACGCCGTTGGCGTCGCGGGCAGGTACCCTGATAAACTCCGTATCGCCGTTGGGCAGGTCACCGTTGGGGACAAAGAGTTCGGGATGGTCAAAGGGGGCCGACTCGTTTCTTACCCGCTCATCGGTCATGGACTTCATGAAGGCAACCAGGGCCGCCTGTTTGATCGGAGCATTCTGAAGCGCGCCGATATCTGCAATGGCGACATCCAGGCTGTCCTGATTCGCCACCGGAAAGTTTCCGCCGCGGGTATAGAAGTCAACCACATCATCCAGGGTCATGGAGCCCCCATTGTGGAAATAGGGGGCGGTCAACTCTACGTTGCGCAGACCGGGAATCTTGAAGTTGCCGTTATTTGCCACCGGGAAGTTGGAGGGGATCCGGGGCGGCAGGATCGGCGTGAGCGGCGTGCCGAGCGGGGCCAGGGCCGGGTTGAATCCCAGGTTGCCGTTCGCCTGCAACTCCGCCAGCATGGAGAACGACAACGGAAAGAACAGACCGGTCAGGGGGTTGGTGGTAGGTGCGCTGCCGCCACGGCCGATGTCTTCGGTTGTCGGCCGCACCGAGGTGTTGTTGAAGCCGGCGTCATAGATGATATTCGCCCCGCTCGCCACGGGCATTGGTTCGATCAGGGCCTGGGTGGAGTTGTCGACAAACGCGGCGGCACGCACCGATGCGCCGGTGAGTTCGGTGCTGATATGGCAGGCACTGCAGCCGGCAGCACCGAAAAAGAGGGTAAAGCCGTCCTGCTCCTGAGAGGTCAGGGCGGCCTTGTCGCCGCCAAGGAAACGGTCATAGCGGGTCTGGTCTGAAACCAGGGTGGCCTCGTAAAGCTGAATGGCCAGTCCCCAGAACAGCGAGAAGTTGGCCTCCATCTGGCTGAAACCGTCCGGAGTCTTTTGGATGGAATTCCAGAACGTATCCAGGAACGCGTCCTTGATCATTTGGGAGTAGCTGGTCGAAAGCCCACTGCTGCCGCCCATTTTTCCGCTTGGCTGCAGCACCGCCAGCGATAGCGGTCCGAGGACGCTGTCCTTGGGATGGACAAGCTGCTTTCCGAGCGGCGTGAGACTGAGCATCTTACGGCCCAGCTGCGGGAAGGTGCGGCCCCCGAAGGACATTTCGGTATCATCGAGAGGTGGTCCGGTGGCCTGGGAGGCGAGACTGGCAAATTGGATGGCCACCGGTTTCTTCACGAGCGTGCCGTTGTCGTTGAACCAGACTCCGGCCGAGGGGTCCAGGGGGCCGAAGGGATTAACGCCGTTGAACATGAAGTGGGCGCGACCGTCCCAGAAATTGTTGAAGTTGAAAACCGCGTTGATATTGGTCGGCGTGTTGCGGGCCGTTACCCGGCGCATGTTGAGGCCGCCAGCCTGGAAGACCTTGTCGGAAATGGGGGTGCCGTCATCGACCGCCGAACCTGGAACGATGCCCACAAACTTGGTGAATTTGACCCCTTGCGAACCTACGACGTCGTTGGCGTCGCGGATGATCTGTGACGCCTGGAAGTCCGGGTTGGAGCGGACGTGGAACGGAAAGTCGGTCGGCAGAAGGGTTTCGTTCGGTCCCCTGACCTGGAAGGTGTCGTCACCTCCGCGGGTTCCGGGGTTAACGGTGTTTTTCAGGCGATTGTCCGCGCCGGCGGAGAAGTGGCAGCTTGCGCAGGCCTGCACCCCGTCGCTTCCCGCCTGCATATCCCAGAACAGTGCCTTGCCCAGCTTGATGGCGGCCGGCTTGTTCTTGACGAACTGGAACAGGTTGGGCGGCTCGGGCACAGGGATCTGGTTTAGGGGCAGCAGGGCCGGCGGTGGTATGGCGGCCGCTCCCCACGTGATAGACGGAAGCCAGGTGCAGATCAGAACGATGGCAATCAATCGCAGAGTTGCTCGTGAAGTCATGTGAAACCCTTTATTCATTTTTGAATTCTCCAGTCCTTAGTGCCATCAAAAAGTTACAAATCCTATTATTTTTCGGAGGATCAACAGTGCGTCGTCAATATCGATCTGGCCGTTTTGAGTTGTCTTGCCGTTAACCAGCGGGGCGACGTCGCCATGCAGCATATCCGCTGCCGTCGGCTGCTCCAGGCCTACCGCAATGCGCATAGCCTTTAGTGCGTCGGATATGTCAGTGACTCCGTCTCCCATGATGTCCCCGTCGGGGAATATCCGGGTAATGACGCCCTTGACAGTGGTTTCGTTGAAGAGACCATCCAGCGCAATGACCGTGAAGTTATTGGCTCCCGCGGCAAGGCCGGTGATCTCGCAGCTCCAGGAGCTGATGCCGATTCCTGGGATGGTTTTGACTGGGCCGATCGTGGCACCGGTGTCAATGGAAACCTGCGGAAATGAGCCCAGTTCGACCGTGCCGCCGATCGTCTGGTTGCTGCTTCCGGTCGGTAAGCTGGCCGCATTCAGGGTCAGCACCGGCGGAGTGGCCTTGACCGTCCAGGTGGCCGTGGTGGCTATCAATTGCTGAATACCGATCACGTCCCTGGCGAACACGGCTACGGTATGAGTGCCGTCGGGCAGGTTGGTCAGAGTGATCGGTGTCGAGACCGAGTCAACTACGATGGTTGGTCCGCCGTCCAGGCTGTACTGATAGGTTTTTACTCCGCTTCCCCCGATCGTCAGGGTGGCAAAGTTCTGGGTTGTCCTGCCCCCCGGAGGCACCCCGCTGATGATGGCGGTCGGCGTAATCTGGATGTTCGCGGTGACAGACTTAGTCCCGCCCGTGACGCTGGTGGCGGTAACCTTGATGGTGTTGAGCCCCGGGGTCAAGCCCGTGAGGCTGGTGTTCCATTCGCCGGCTGGTTGCACCACCCCTCCTATGGTACCACCCACGGTCTCGCCACCTACGGTTGCGGCTGCGGTTCCGCCTACGGTTGCAATCGCCTTCGGCAGACTGACATTGAACGTCGTGTTGGTAACGTCAACCGCCACCGTAGCGGTTTCATCAACCGTGCCGCTGATAACAAGGGCGGTCAGGCTGGTCGGCGAAGTGACCGGTGTAATGGGGTCAGTCGGCGAAGTGAACGATTTAATGGTCAGTGTGGTAATCGGTACTTCGGGGGCTGCACCACCCGTAGCGTTCAGGGTGATCATTGTGTCAAAACCACTGAAATCGGCGCCATTGGGTATCATGAGCTCCGGATGGTCGAAGGGGGCTGTCTCGTTTCTGACCCGCTCGTCGGTGAGTTTCTTCAGGAACGCCACGATTTCGGCCCTTCTGTCAGCGTTCTGCCTGAGGTTGCCGATCGCCTGCATGTTGGCTGCAAGTTCGGGATTACCTGGAAAATTGCCGCCGCGCGTGTAGAATTCCACCACTTGGTCCAGGGTCAGGGCATCGCCGTTATGGAAGTAGGGTGCGGTCAGCTCGACGTTGCGCAGGCCGGGAGTCTTGAAGGAACCCTGAACCTTGTCCGGCAGTTGCAGCGACAACTTGGGGGTCACGAATGGGAGCCCTGTCCGGGAAGCCTGCAAGGCAAGCCGCGAGAAGGAGAGCGGAAAGCCGAGTTTGCTGCCTCCCCTGCCTGGGTCATCCGCCGTCGGCCTGACTCCGATGTTGAAAAAGCCGGCGTCGATCAGGCCCGGGTTGGCGAATGTTCCCGGGTTCACGTCCTGCTTGATAAGGGTGTGGGTGGAATTGTTGGTGAACACCACGCGGTTGCAGTCCGGGACGACACAGCCGGGTATATTGCTTCCAACCACCGCGGAACTGAACTCGGAGCCGGAATGGCAGATGGTGCACTTGCTGTCGAAGGTCGCGAATCCCGCTTGTTCGGAGGCGTTCAGGGCATTCTGGTTACCGTCCTGGAAACGGTCGAAAGGAGCCCGGTCGGAGACCAGGGTCGCCTCGTAGAGCTGGATTGCCAGTCCCCAGAAGAGGGAGAAGTTGGCCTCGATCTGGGTAAACCGACCTTCGGGCAACGTGATGTTCTGGTTGTAATTCCAATATTTGTCCACGAAGGCGGCCTCGATCATCCTGGTGTAATCGGTGTCCAGACCCCTGTTGCCGGTAATGGTACCATCCGGCAGAAGCGAGGCACGGGAGAGCTGGCTGGGGACGCTGAATACGCGGTCATTGGGGTGGACGAGCTGAAGATCAAGCGGGCGCAGGCCGAGCATCTTCTTGCCGAGCTGAGGGAAAGTGCGCCCTTTGAAAGACATCTCGACATCGTTCAAGGGTGGGCCGACCGCCTGGGAGGCGAGACTGGAATTCGGTATTGCGACCGGCTGTTGCTGCAGAACCGGAGCTGCCGCTGTTCCGGCATTGACCCAGATCCTGGCGGTCTGGTCAAGCGGGCCGAAGGGATTCACGCCGTTGAAGATGTTGTTGGCCCGGCCGTCCCAGAAGTTGGTGTAGTTGAAAACCGCGTTGATGACCGATGGGGCATTGCGTCCGGTTACCTGGCGGATGTTGACCCCGTTAAACCTGAAAAGCTGGTCAGTGAGAGGGGTAGATATATCCACGGCTCCATTAACTCCGGAGAACTGCGCCAGCCGAACCCCCTGGGAGCCGATCACATCATTGGTGTCGCGAAGGCTCAAGACCGCATCGCTGGTAAGCCCGGTCAACGGATCGATTGCCAGTCGGGCAGTGGGCGGGTTCAAAAGGAAGAGGGGAAAGTCGAACGTATCCAGCGGATTCAGTGGATCCTGAAGAGTATCCAGAGTATAGTTCGGTGCGAACCTGGATGTACCAGGGACATTGGGGGCGATGGGGAACCCTGTTGCCCGCAAGGTCACGGGAACAGGCAGCAACGTCACCGGGTCAACCGCCCCCTTTTGATTAAAGGTTTTGATAATCGTGGAGTTGTTGCCGAAGATGATGTCCGGCCCGGGATGGAGCTGGTTCCTGTCCCGTTTTGCAGTCAGTTTTGGGGCCGTGCCGACAACCGGGTCCGCGCCGGCGCGGTAGTGGCAGCTGGCGCAGGCTGTGACGCCGTCACTGCCGGCCTGCATGTCCCAGAACAGGGCCTTGCCCAGCCGGATGGCGGCTGTGACGTCCTTGATATACGGGGAAAGATTCGGGGGGACCGTTGCGGGAACGGTTCCGCCCGATGTGCCGAATACAGGGTTCGTGATCCGGCTGAGCGGGGGCTGGAGCGCTCCCCAGGCAAAACTGCCCGGCAGCAGGCTGCAGATCGTTATAGCAGACAGCAGACGCTTGACTGCCAGTGATTTAAGACAAAACGATATTGCCATGGGGGCCTCTCGATTTTAGACGCTTGCGAACCGGTTAATAAAAGATATGCTTCTAAGAAGATACCAGCTTTTCAAATTGACACCAAATTTGCTCGCAGTTGTATTCTGGCTAGCAATATACATGCCGTCTGAATCAGCGGATCTTGATAACCGCCTTTGATGCATGGTCCCGCGCCTCTTGTCAGTAATGGGGCCGGCCGGAAGGGTGCAAAAATTTTGTCAGGAAGATGCTGCATGAGCAAAATTTGGATGTCGGTGATGAACGGGTACAAAACTGTATTGGGACGCGCCTGCATTTGAAATCAGCAGGTTATGGTTCGGGGGTCCGCTGAATTTTTTGGCGTGATACATGCATTGTTTCATAAGATTTTGTGTCAAAAACTTGAAGAGATTATTTTTTGAATAAAGGAGTGTTCCCCATGCCGAAGATAAATTCCTCCCGTTTCTTCTACGCTGTTATTTTTTCAGCGATCCTTTCCATGGCGGGTTGCAGCGGAGGAGGCGGTAATACGCCCGCCCCCCCCCCATCTTCCACTGTCGCCTCCACTCCGGTTACATGGTTCGTTCCCGAAGGATTCACCGTGAGCGCCCAGATGGAGAGTCTCTTTGATACGAACCAGCTCTCTTTGGACGTCCAGAGTGCGCCCGGCGGCAGCGGTCAGATCATTGGAGCAATCCACCCGTTGCCCTCCATCTTCCAGACGGATGCCGGAGACCCCCTTGCTCCCAATCCAGCCAAAAACCCGGTGACTTTTGCCACCATACTCAGAGGCGACCAGGTGAGACCGCGCAACGTGGTAACCGGTGCAAGCGGGTACGGTTCGGTCACTCTCAATCCTCTGACCAAACAGCTCACCGGCTTTATCGTAACTTCCGGGATTGCCGGAAATGCTGCTCACATTTATGATGGCATTTTCGGTACCAGTGGCACAATTGTCTTGTCACTGGAGGGTGGGCCCGTGGTCTGGACCGTTCCGGCCAACACTGTACTGACCGACTCGCAGATAGTCAGCCTGACTTCGGGCTCATTCTATTTCAACGTCCACAGCGACGCATTCCCTGACGGGGAAATACGCGGGCAGTTAAACCAGCAGGTCAGACTTGCCTCCTTGAAAGGTTCCGGCGAGGTACCTCCCGTCACCACCAGCGCCACCGGTGTCGGGTTTCTGGCCCTTGATCAGTCCACCAGGCAGTTTTCGGGTTTTGTCAGGGTGGCCGGACTCAGCAGCGCAGTAAGGAGCGCATCTCTCCATGTCGGAGCAGCCGGGACGAACGGGTCTGCCATCGTTTCCATGTCGAACAATGGTAACGGCATCTGGTCCGTGCCGCCAAATACTTTCCTTGGCACCTCCCAGGTTGCGAATTTCAACAATGACGAACTCTATTTCAACATCCATACGGAAGCAAATCCCGGGGGAGAGCTGCGGGGGCAGATTCTGAAATCCAGAGTAAGGATCGGAACGGCTGACCTGGACGGATCCAAGGCGGTTCCGCCGGTTTCAGCCGTTGGTAAAGGAATTATTGCCTTGGATTCCGTCACCGAACAGGTGAGCGGCGGTTTGAAGGGCGACAGTGCCTTCGGAACTACGGCCCACCTCCTTTCGGGACCCGCCGCCACGGCCGGAGCACCTGTCATCACCTTGACCACAACCTCTCCGGTCACAGTTGCCCCCGTGCCGGGCATCTCATTCGCACTCGATATTCAAAAAATTTTCAATGACAACTGTGCTACCAGCTTTTGTCACGTGAATGGCGGGTTAGCCCCGATGTCCCTGCAAGAAGGGTTTTCCTATGCCAACATGTTCATCAGGGTAGTTCCGGGTAATTCTGCCGATAGCTATTTAATCCGCAGGTTAACCGAATCCGTACCCTTGTTTCCTCGAATGCCCTTGAACAAAGCTCCATTGGACACAACCAGCCTGAACCTGATCAAGGCGTGGATTGATAACGGGGCTCTGGACAATTAATGGATAATTATGGGTTAGACAAGGTTGGCAAGCTCTGGTAAGCTTTTGAAACAGCTGTTTCCAACAGCGGACTGCCCAGTCGGCGGCACATTTAGAAAAAGGGGATAACGACAATATGAGAAAGATGAGATCAGTAGTTGTTGCCATTGTTGCATCTCTCGTGTACTGCATGTCGCTTTCGGCCGCCATGGCAATAGACGAAGCGGTTAAGGCCAGCAATGCAGTCAAGGCAAAAGACGAAACGGTAAAGAGCAGCAAAGCGACCAAGGTAAAAAACGACGCGGTGAAGATCAGCAAAGCGTCCAATGTAGTCAAAGAGATCGCCGCTATTCCAAAAATGAAGATCCCGCCGGATCTTCTTAATGGCGCCAGCGCCATTGTCCTTGTTCCGGGGGCCGTCAAGAACGACTTTATGGCCGCCGGCGGAAGCGCAGGAGGCGTGCTGCTGGTGCATGACAAGGAGGGTACATGGAGCAGCCCCGTATTCATCACCCTTTCCGGCGGCACACTCGGGTGGCAGATCGTGTCGGATCCGATGGACATCGTCCTGGTGATCAAGAACAGGAAATATGTCGATGCCATCCTGAAGGGTAAACTCCCCCTGGATATCAAAGTCGCAATAGAGAAAGGGCGGTTGGGTCTCAATATGAAAGCCGCGACCGCCAAGGAGCAAAAGGCGGAGATTGCGTCCTATGTCCGCAGCCGTGGAGCATTTCATGATGAGGCGGTAGTGGCGGGCGCCATCGTGCAGATTGACGCCGCCGCCAATGACGCCTTTTATGGCAAGCCGAAGGTTGACGCCGGAGATATCGTGTCCGGCAAGGTGCCTAAATCGACCGAGGACGTCAAGGCTCTGCAGAAACTGCTGACCGAATACGTGGCTCTCAAGTAGTACTCAAGCTCCGGAGAATTGACGGAGTGTGCGGCAATTGCACACTGCAATCAACAACGCCCCGTCGGCAAGATGCCGGCGGGGCGTTGTTGTAAATCGCACACTGCAAACGAGTACCTACGCTTCAGGCGCCTCAGTTGTCTCAGGCACCTCAGGCGCCTCGGGTGTTGACTCAGGTGTCGCGGGCCTCTGCAGAAGCATCTGCCGGAAAAAATCTTCCAGTGACGCCACCCCTTCGATATTAATCTGCCGCCCCTGCTGCACAAATTCCTTCAGAAGCTGTGTTCCGAACTGAACCCTGTCACTCACAAGCACCAGCGACCTGGAATCGATCGTGGAATACTTTTCCCTGCGAGACTCCGCCGGGGTCTGAAGTATCTCTTCAATCCAGTAATCCGTTTCAACGCGCCCGTTTTCCCGCGCCTGCATCAATTTTCCGCTGGTATCGAGCCTCCTGAATTCCTCGATAACAGTCGGCCGATTGCAGCCGTTTTCCGTCATAAACGTGTCATTAATGAATATCAGCCATGCTTCACTGACTTCTTTTGCGGTCATTGTTGTACTCATGTAAATTCCTCCAAGTATATGTAAATCTGCAGTGTTGTCCGGGGTCAGACAAAAAGGCCTCACGAGTATTCCCGCGAGACCCTTTGTCTGGACATGCTACATATTGCACCGGGCTCGGCCGTTTACCCTGAGTACATCAGGGTAAACGGCGCCCTGGCTTGTGTTACAGCGGGTCCAATCCCGCCACCATTCTGAGAATGTTGAGTGAATCCCTGACGTCGATGATGCCATCGCCAGTCGGCATCGGCGCCACGTCGAAGCGGAGCAACTCTTTTTGTGTAGGCTTCTTGAGATCGACAACCGATTTCAGCGAATCAAGGGCCTCCTGCAGGTTGTAACTTCCAGGGGTAAAGCTTGCGATACCCGAAGTGAAGTTCGGGACGGTCATGTTCTGGTCGTTCACGGCCACCTGCGTGCTCGCCGGTGTAATAAAAATACCGGGTAGCGAGGGGGTGATATCATAGGAGCCGTTAATAATTCCGGTAAAGGTGAAATTACCGTTCACGTCGGTCAGCACAGTTTGGGGAGCGGATCCACCCAGGGTTTGCGGGGAGATCAGCATGTTGACATGTTCTACCGGTGCGCCGAGCTTGTCGAAGACCTTGCCTGATACCGTGAAGCCGGGCGCTGCTACCGCTGCACCGCCGACGGTGAAGGGTACCTTGGCGGTCATCACAACCTCTTCCACTTCCCCGGGGTCGTCTGACTGGCTGTTGTGGTTAATAAACTCACAAATGATGAAATCGTTGATCGGAGCTGTCGGCTTGACCAAGGCGTCAAAGCGCCGGCCAACGGCCATGTCGATGGGGGTGCCGGCGGGCACCAGGTACGACTCGTTGTGGGCGTACGGGGCGACGCCGAGGGCGCGGCCGTCCCACGCGATGATCACCGCGTTCACCGGCAGGGTGACCCGCAGGCAGTTGTAGGCAGCGTCGAGAATGCGGACCAGAATGGTATCGCCCACCTTGGCATTGACGGAAACCTGGGTGCCGCTGATGCCGCTGTTCAGTGCCGCGGGAATGACGATGTTGGGCGGAATGGCGGCCGTCCCATGCAATGGGGCGGGCACCGGCACGCCGGTGATGAACCAGTAGTCGGCATTGAAGTCGTTGAAGGCAAAGAAGCCATTCACCCCCGGGTTGAGGTTGAACTGGTCGTTAAACCCGGGCCTTGAGCCATGATGGGGGAAAGTGGTAAAGGCACCGGAGGCCATATCGCTCCAGACCGAGTCCCGGTCGTCGCAGACCAGCAGCGCCTCCACGTCGAAGGGCACTGTCATGGCATGGGGGTCGGAGGGAAACGAAATCTGGGTGTCGGTGGGCCCTGGGCCCGGGTCCGGCGCATCAACGGGATTACGGTTGAATCCGGGGAACTGGGTGAATCTGGGCAGCCCGGTGAGCGGGTCGTCCAGGTTGCAGGCGACCCGGCGCTTGCCGTCCCGGCCGTGGCCGATCGGCACGTTGTTGAGTGTGACCGCCCCGGTCACCGGGTCGGTTGAAGCGATCGAAGCGAAGTAGGAGTCCGGCGCCTCGAAGATCAGGGCGCTGAACAGGCCGAACTCGAAATGCTGCATGGTGTTGCGGTGGCAGTGCAGGAAGTAGAACCCCATGAAATTAGGCTGCCACTGATAGACGTAATGGCCGAGTTCCGCGGAGCAGTGTCCGACACCGTCGTTCATGGGGGTGGGCTCCATGCCGTGCCAGTGGATGGTGTGGGGAGGTGGCCCCTTGCCCGAGACATCGCCGTTGAAGATCACTCCGCGGGGCATCCGCAGCGTGGGGCCGGGGTAGGTTCCGGCTGCGGCCGCAGGGTTGTCCCTGTCGCCGATCGCAAAAAAAGTAAGATTTTTCTTGTTGTCCCAGGTCCTAAGCGACAGGCCGTGCAGCAGGTCGCGCTGGACCGTGTGGGGGATGGACGGAGCGCTCTGATGGCCGGCGGCGGCCATGACTTCGGGCACCGGATTGGGGCGAATCTGGCTGGTGCCCCCCTTGCCGTCGGGCACGTCTTGCGCCACCATCAACAGCTGGTCTATGGGAAGCACGGCTTCGGTGGGTGGATCCCACATCTTGGTCCACATCCCCTCCATCCCTACGACAGACCAGCGGGTTATAGTAATACCGGAATTTGGAAGTGCCATTTCTATTCTCCTTTTTAACTTTTATATTTTCTTTGCATCGATATCAGGCACAGTCGGTCGGTCCGGTCGCTAGCCCGCGACTGTCCTAGGCCCGGTTGCCTCGCGGGTACCGTTGATCTGGTTGACGGCGAGGCCGCGGATGTCGCGGAACATCTGTTTGAAATCCGCATCCATCGGGAAGTTCATCCAGTTGCCGAGCCCCTGGCTCTGGGCGTTTCGGTCGCCGAATATGTACGCTCCGGAGATCAGGCCGCAGTTATAGTTGCCCCCCTGGGCGGTCTGGCTCGGCTCCAGGTGGTCGTGGGCCGGGTAGCAGAGCGGCGACAAGCGCTGGCCCAGTTCCACCGGCGTGACCCCGTCGAAAGCCAGTGCGGTCGTTCCGGCGGCCGGGAAGAACGTCTGCATCTCTTCCTGGGGGGGCCAGACGGGTATGCCTCCGGCGGTCTTGAGCGGCTGGTCGGGTCTGCCGATGCCGCGGGCGTTGGCGTTATCAGGCGGGCGCATGAACGGGAAGACATAATCTACCCGTTCCATCGGCTTAATATTGTAGATATCAACCCAGACGGGGTTGGGATGGGGCACAATGTTGGTAGCGCGGACTTTGTTGTTGAGGGTTATGAAAAAGTGGTTGCAGTGCATGTGGTGCGAATGGGTCTGTAGTCCGGCATTCAGGATATGTATCACCACCGGCTCGCCGACCCTTGATACGGGGGTGATGGCCGGGATGAAATGGGAGAAGAAGCCTGACTGGCCGTTGATGGTGAAATACTGCGGCTTGCCGTTGTTCCGGGTGGGGCTGAACGGATCGCGCAGGAACTTGTCGCGGAATGTCTTGGCGTCATAGTCCTTTTTATTTGATGCCGTAAAGTTGCCCACTTCGAGTTGCAGGTTGGGGCTGGCCTGATGGTACAGCCAGACGTACTGACGGAACGGAGGGGTGAGGGTTGCCGGGTCCCCCTCTTCCCATTTCAGCCCGGGCCAGAACTTGGTGCCGAACATGTCGAACATGTTCTGGGTATGGGGGGGCGGATTGTCGTAGGGGGTGAAGTTGTGGCCGGCGGCGGCAGCAGCAGGCCGGACCACCAGCGCGCCGTGCAGACCCATGACCCGGTTGACCGGCTCGTTCAGGTTGTCATAGTAGAGGTGGGCGCCCGACTGTTTTACGGTGAAGGAGAGCGGTCCGACGGTAGCGCCCGGGGCGATTGGACCGCTGTCGAAGATCCCGGGGATGAAGAAGGAGTGCGGCACATCCAGGGTATTGGTGATCTTGATGCTGATGGTATCACCGTTGACGGCATAAATCGTCGGACCCGGGTTGTCGGGCGGGATGTCCACGCCGTCCGCCTTCATCTTGTAGATCCAGAAGTAGCACTGGGCGTTGTTGATTTCGTTGTGGGTCACCATATTCTTCAGCGCATCGGTGATGGTGACCTCCAATGTCTGGGTGGCGGCAAAGGCGTTCGTTAACCCTAAAAAGGGAATCCGTGTGCCCATGATAATGGTTGCAGCCACCCCTGTTGCACCTAACTTCAGAAAATCTCGTCTTTTCATGCTCATCGCTTCCTCCTTGCCTGTTTTGAGGTCTCTGTTTCTCGGACTATGTGATTAGGTGTTCCAAAAACTTAAAGAGTTATTTCTCTAAAGCACGGAATATGCCAATTTCATGATAGGTGTAAATGCTTAATTGTTTAAGTATGTTACGGTTAGACTTTGAAACAGGTACAGAGCATGACCATATCGATCAATATACTGCGGGAGGGTGGATGGCTTGCGTATCATGCTTATTTCATTACATATATTTTGTTTTTGTCGCGGCATACACATTTTTATAATGTGCCAATATTTTTGCAGGGTAACGTTGCGCAGTCTGGACCGGCTTCAACGTCTTCATCGCCGGGCACGTAACGTCTGGTTGTTTGATTGACAATGGACACAAAAGGCGGGTATATCTCTGCACTAAATGGATACATTATTTCTTGCGGAAGGTCATGGCGATGAACAGGACATTCAGAATCATCAGTTCGGCGATATTTGTTGTTGTGGCCATAACCTGCGGGTATATCTACGGCCGGCGGGGCGGTTCACCGCCGACAGTTACGAAGGCGCAGGCGCCGGCGGGTGAATATACCTGTCCCATGCATCCTTTCATCGTCAAGGACCGTGCGGGTTCCTGTCCTGTCTGCGGCATGGAGCTTGTAAAAAAGACCGCCGGGCCCGGAGTTACCGACAAGGAACTGCTGAATGTCAGCCATGTCGCGCTGTCGCCGACCCAGCAGGTCATGGCCAACCTGGCCACGGTTGCGGCCGTCGTGAAACCCTTCACCAGGGAGATCAACTGCACCGGTATCGTGGCCTACAATCAGGAACTTCAAGGGAAGGTTTCCGCCTGGGTTGCCGGACGGCTCGACCGCCTGCTGGTCAAAAGCGCGGGGAGCACGGTGCAAAAGGGCGTGCCGGTGGCTGAAATCTTCTCGATTGATCTGTACAATGCCGAGGTGCAGTACCTTGTGGCCTACAGGACGATCAAGATCCTGAACAGCTCCGTTTCCGTCTCCTTTCCGATAAACACCCAGATGTCGCTGTCCGACGCCCACGAGCGCCTGCGCCAGCTCGGATTCAGGGAGGAACAGTTCGAGCAGCTGCAGAAATCGTCAAAACCGTCGATCCGTGTCCCGGTCTATACCCCTTTCTCCGGCGTCGTAACCGAGAAGTTTGTCCAGGAGGGGCAGTACGTCAACGTCGGGGAACCGCTCTTCTCCGTTGCCGATCTCTCACGGATCTGGGTGGAACTTGAGGTCTTTGAAAGCGATTTCCCCTTCGTCAAGGTCGGCCAGGATGTCATCATCCATTCCCGCTCATATCCGGGTGAGTCCTTTCACGGGAAGGTGAAGCTGGTCTATCCCTTTCTGGACGCCAAGACGCGGACGGTCAAACTCAGGGTCGAGATCCCGAATCCCGGTTTGAAACTGAAACCGGAGATGTACGTGCAGGCGGCTATCAGCGTTCGTCTGGCCGATTCGCTGGTCATACCAGCCGGCGCCGTCATGGACACGGGTACGCGGCAGGTGGTCTGGGTCGAGTCCGGGCCGGGCGTATTCGTGCCTAGGGATGTGAAAACAGGTGGGCGGTCCGGCAAGGAGGTGCAGATACTGTCCGGCCTGAAGGCCGGAGAGAGAGTGGCGGCTACCGGAGGCTACCTGATCGACTCCGAAGCCCAGCTCAGCCGGGGAAGTGAAGTGCCGGCGCAACCTCCGGCAATGCCGGCGCGCAAGGATGAGATGAACATGAAAGACATGAAGATGAAGTAGGAAAAGGATGAGGGATGAGGGAGGTAGCGGTGCAATGAGATGTTTTTGCATGTTTTGGACAACCTTGCTGCTGTTCGCAGCGCTTTCGTCGGCTGCAGCGGAAGATATGGGCGGTTTCCGGGGCTTCGCCTGGGGTAGCAGCGAAAAAGAGATGCTGAGTGCCGAACCGAAGCTGGTCGAGGGACACATGGGGGTAATGCCGGGGGTGAAGGCCTATCAGCGTACCGACGAAGACCTGAATTTCGGAGGAATCAAGACCGAGTCCATTATCTACACCTTCTACAATGGCCGATTCAGCTCCGTCAGCATCGACTTCAGGGGCTTCGATAACAATGAAAAACTTCTTGCATATTGCAAGAAACTGTTTGGCCCGGTCACCGCGTCGGCGGTACTGAGGCTGGAAAGCTATGTCTCTTTCGATTCTCCCAAGACCGGCGCCATGCTTGTCTACCAGCTGTCCATGCAGACCACAAACTACGGCAGGTTGTACCTTTATTCCAAGGAATTTCTAAAGTAGGAAGATGAAGAGGGCAATCCTCAGCTGCGTACCTTCTTGACCTTGAGACGCATGTTCAGCGTCTGTCTCTTGAGCCCCAGCATGGCGGCGGCGGTACCCTGATTGTTGCCGGAGATTTTCATGGCCGCTTCGATCAGGCAATCCTCTACCTCCTGCAGGGTGGGGAAGCATCCCCAGATCTTTTCTATCTTCTCATGCATGGAATCACTGCTCTGATTCGCATGCTCTTTAACGACAATCTCTCGTCCGTCCGAAATCATGTTTCGGAATGAATCCAGCGAGATCATACCCGATTTGCTTCGAGCGACCGCATCGTATACCATCCCCTGCAACTCTCTGATATTACCCGGAAAATTGTATATGGACAGCAAGTCCAACAGTTCGTGGGGATACGAGGGGGGCTTTATTCCGAGACTCTCTGCGGACTTCGCTATGAAAAATGCCAGCAGGAGAGGGATATCCCCCTTCCGTTCCCTGAGCGGCGGCAGAGCGATATGGTGTATGAACAGCCGGTAATAGAGGTCGTTACGGAAGCGCCCTTCGGCGACCAGCGCCTTGATGTCCTTGTTGCTGGCGCATATGATGCGGGCGTCGCAGGGCCTTGGTGTGTCGGAGCCGACCGGGTAGAACTCCCGTTCCTGGAGCACCCGGAGCAGCTTGATCTGCGAGGATTCCATCAGGTCTCCGATTTCATCCAGGAACAGGGTGCCGCCTGCTGCCTTTACGATCAGTCCTTCCCGGCTGCTGTCCGCGCCGGTGAATGCACCACGTTTATGGCCGAAAAGTGTGTCGGAAAACATCGTGTCGTCCAGACCGGCCAGGTTGACGCTGACCAGTTTCCCGATGTTGCCGCTCAGGCAATGAATGGCTTGCACGATGGCTTCCTTGCCGGTACCGGATTCACCGGTTACCATGGCCGGCTGAGGCGAACGGGATACAATTTCGGCATATTGAAACAGGCCCTGCATGGTGCGGTCCCTGGTGATGATATCGGCAAAAGCGTCCGGATGGTCGATCCTGTTGAAGATCAGGTGGTCACGCAAATCGGTGAGCTGTTCGTTGAGCGACGTGCGTTCCAGGGCTTTGCGGATCGTGGCCACCAGCCGCTCGTTTTCTACCGGTTTGACCAGGTAGTCGAATGCGCCCAGTTTCATGCATGCCACCGCACGGTCCAGCTCATAGGCCGCTGTCACCATGATTACCGGAATTTGCGGATAGCGTTCCGTGATCAGCGGGAGCAGATCCGTTCCGGTCAGATGGGGCATGAACAGGTCGAGGATGACGGCGTCGAACCGCTCAGAAGCCAGAAGATCAAGTGCCTTGCGGCTGTCGGATTCCGTGACAATATTGACGAAGCCTTGAAATTTAAGGAGCGTGGAGACCGCCTTGAGCGCATTGAGTTCATCGTCAATAATCAGCAAGCGTCTCTGTTCAGTTGTTGTCATTGTTCGCCTCTTTTGTGGTATGTACGTATTGCATGGATCATATGGATGGTGACGCCGGCAGGCGTACCGAAAAGGTTGAACCGAACCCGTCCTCGGAGCTGAATTCGAGCGTACCGCCATGATCCTTGACGATGGCCGAACAGATGGCCAGGCCGAGCCCGGTACCTCCGAAATCCAGGCGGGTGGTGAAAAACGGTTCCATGATGCGGGAACTGAGTTCCTTCGGAATGCCGCTCCCTTCGTCGGCCACATTGATAAAAACTTCGTTTTTGCCAGCATCGAATCCGGTTGTGACCTTTACCCCGCATCCCTGGTTCGGCAGCGCCTGCAAGGCGTTTTGAATCAGGTTGATCACAACCTGCTCCAGTTGCAGGGCGCTTCCCCTGACAGAAGGCAGGTTCTCGGCCATCTCCAGGTTGAATTTGTCGGTCAGACGGGAAATAGAATAATTCAGTATGGAAGCCGACAACCGTGTCACCTCGTTGATATTCACCGGTGCTTCCCGCACGAAGCGGTCATTGCGCCCATATTCCTTCAGGTTTTCTATGATACCGCCGATCCGACGTGCCCCCTCCTGAATGCTGTCAAAGGCGTCCGGAAGCAGCTTTCTGGCCTCGCTCCAGGGGATCTGCGCCACCTTGAAATCTCCCTCAAGGCGGTAGCGTTCCTCAAGAAGCTGCTCCAGGTCGGGCCACGCATTCCTGATCAAACCGGCATTGATCAGGATAAAGTTGTTGGGGTTGTTGATCTCGTGGGCGACGCTGCTAACCAGCATACCCAGGGAAGTCATGCGGTTGGCGTGGATCAACCGTGCCTGGAACTTTCGTGCCTCTTTTTCAAGCACCACCCTGTCGGTAATGTCGCGGAACGTGGTGAGTACGACCTTTGCTTCCTGCAACGCGATCATCTTGCCGCGGAAAGAGAGTATGCGCCTTTCGTCTCCAGTCGTGCGGCACTCGAAGCTCTCAATGTGGCCCTGTCCGCTTTCGGAAACGATGTCCGCAATAGCCGATTCCAGCTGGTTGCCGTCAGTGGCCTGGCAGAGGCCGGAAAATCTTCCGGCAATCAGGCTGTCCCTGCTCTTGTTGAACAGGCGTTCGGCCGTGGGATTGGCGTCCACAATGGAGTGATCGGCAGGTGAGACCAGGATGATGGCGTCCTCGCTCTGATCGAATATCTGGCGAAAACGCTCCTCGCTCTCCTGCAGGATCCTCTCTGCATTGCGGCGTTCGACACTCTCCTCCTCAAGCAGGCGCACCACCTCGTTCAGTTCGCCGGTCCTCTCCAGCACCTTCTCTTCGAGCTGTTCCTGATGGGCACGTAATTGAGACTCGTTGTAACGGTAATCCGCTATCAGTTGCAGCAACGGTCTGTAGAGATGCCGGTAAAGGAACGGGACGAGAAACAGCATCAGCAGGAAGGCGTCCAGCAGTAACTGTACATGAAGAGAGGGTCTGAATGGGACTGTCAACAACCAATTGACCGCATATTCAAGGATGGAAACGACGAGCGCCAGGAAAAGCACCAGCCGCAAGGGTGAAAAGATAAAAGGGCTCTTGTGATTGCCCGGTTCCGTCTTCCCACTCGGGTGGGAGCTATTTCGGGCAGTGTCGGACTGCATGCTGTGGCCTCGCTTTTCTTGACCGGCAGCTCATCTTGCTGCTTTAAGTCCGGTGCAGGATCATTCCACTCTTCCCCCTGCAAATATTTTTGCAGGGGAATTCAATCCCATATATGCTCTTGATGCCGGTATAACAGGCTCTGCAGCTATTAACGCTCCCGCCGGGGTAATAAAAATATTGCAGGACCAATAAATGGGTATTCAAACATCTTGTGAAATAGTATCAGAAAAACAGAAAGTTGAGTCATAAAATATTTGTGGCGTTCTTTGTGGCATATCCGATGCATATAATAATGGCTAATTGCAGAAGTAATCGCGATAGCGACTGGAGTACAACCAATAATGTTCGGCACGACGCTTTATTCGGCAATCCTTGGTCTTTCTTCCAAGTGGCGCATATCTAACGCCGCAGTGGACGAATCCGCCGATTGTGTTGAAATTCATATCGGAACCAGCCGTGACGCCGAGTTCTCGTGTCCTGTGTGCAACGGGCGTACCGACATGGTCGGCGATAGTGAGCATCGCTGGCTGCACGATGACCTCTTCAGCATGCAACTGAAGATAGTGGCGCGTATCCCGCTTATATCCTGCGAGACCTGCGGAGTCAACAGGGTAAAAGCGCCATGGGAGCGGCCCGGCTCCAATTTCAGGGAAGGGGACACTGACGGAGAAAAAGAGGAGAGCAATATAGCTTCTTAATTGATACAAGACGTTTCAACGTTTGCCCGTACATTCCTGCACCGCCGCATCCGTCTAACATCCAGGCCAAACCGATAGTGCCGCGCCTTAAGCGGCAACCAGTACAAGCTTCCTGCCGAAAGCCGTTTCAAAGAGATCGCCATTACTCCTGCCGCCGAAAAGTTCTACCGATAAGTCACTTTCTCCGATAAGGTTTATCCTGAACGTGGATTGGAACAGGGTGCAACCGAGTGCGGTTACCATGCCGAGGCGGCGGCGGTCAAGACCGTCGGCAAGCCGGACGATCCCGCCGAGTCTCTTGACCAGAAGCCTGTCCCTGGACGCAAGACCGGCGAAATAGTCATGCTTCTTCCGAGGCAGCGATTTGCGGTGGTAACGCCCGACCTGCGCGATGATCTCCCGTTCCCGCGGCGTGAATCCGAACAGTTCCGAGTGCCGGACCAGATGGTATGTATGCTTGTGATGGTCCGAATAGCGGATACTGTAACCGACGTCATGCAGCAGGGCTGCCGCCTCTAGGATCTGGCGCTCTTTTTTACCGAGCTTGAATTCCGATGAGAGCGTATCGAATATCTCCAGAGCCAGATTCATCACATGGAGGGGATGGTTGTCGTTGTGGTAGCAGGAACGGGCATATTCAAGGATCGAATCCCGCCAGTTCCGCGGCTGACTTTCCGCAGGCAGGAGGTTGCGCTTCTTCAACCCCTTCAGGATCAATCCCTCCCGGATACCCCGTTCATTGACCTTCAGAAGATTCGTCTTCAGGTGCTTCATCAACTCTTCCACTACCGTGACGCCGGCAACGATGATGTCGGCCCGTTCAGGCTGCAAACCCGGTATCTTTTTTCTATCCTTCAGATCCTTTCCCAGCAGACTGGCTAAAAGGTGCACCACCTGGGTGTGGTAGGTTTCGAAGCCGTGGACGGAATCGTATTCCTTCTTCTGCTGCGCCATCACCATTGCGGCTATGGCGTTCATGGTCCCTCCGGAGCCGATCAGGCATTGGAGCGGAATCTCGTCGGCGGTAAGAAACTCTTTGAGAGTTTTGCGGATGTGCTTGCGCAGCTTGAGAAAATCCTCCCGCTTGATGGGGTCGCAGGAAAGGAACTTTTCAGTCAGAACAACCGTTCCCAGTTCCAGAGAATAGATCTTGTCGATATGGTTTCCCAGAGAAGTGACCAC
The DNA here is from genome assembly GCA_035571735.1 of Dongiaceae bacterium. GTDB lineage: Bacteria > Desulfobacterota > Desulfuromonadia > Geobacterales > Pseudopelobacteraceae > JACRCG01. The sequence continues at coordinate 24,759 of DATNCC010000142.1, forward strand.
TTCCGCGCTTCCGCCGCCGATATCGACCAGGGCGTAGCTCCTGCCTTCCGTGTCGATGTTGTTCTGTGCGCTTAAGGCCGCCAGTTCCGCCTCCTCTTCGCCGCTGATCACGTTGATCTCCAGGCCGATATTATCGGCAACGGCCCTGACAAAAGCTTCTCCGTTGGACGCCCGTCGCACCGCGCTGGTAGCAGCGGTCTCTATCCCCATCACCCCGCAGCCGTCGATGATCAGTTTCATCCTGGAAAGCGCCGTCATAGCTCTCTTCCAGGCGTCCTCGGATATGGCGTTGTTCTTGGCGATCCCTTCCCCCAGTCGTACCGTCTCCTTCTCGTCGTCAAGCACTCGAAACGTTCCATGTTTGTCAACTTCCACGACAATGCAACGAATGGAATTCGAGCCGATATCAATCGCTGCCAGCCTGTTTTTTTTCATATTGTCCATCCTTGTCTGTGCGTCAACATTCACGATTGGCCCGTTCGCTGAATCTCGAAGTCCGGCAAATGGTTGTTTTTTCATGGTAGCTGATTTCAGCAGCGAACTGCAATCAAACAAGAGTGAAAACCGCCAGTTTGTCGTTCATTCTACCATGCACTCGGTCATTTGCAAAAATGCATTTCCCCACTACTCATAGCCTTATCTTTTTCGGCGCCTTTAAATCCGTCAGGAATATGTTACAAATTATGAACCTTATGTCCTTGGCCTTGGCAGGAGACGCATGAAAAAAAACATCATCAAAAAACTTACCGCCGGATTCAGTTTTTGTCTGCTGCTGATCGTATCCGTGGTGGCATTCAACTATATCGCCTTGGGAAAACTAGAAAAACTTTACCAGGAAACCATAAGACACTCCGTGGACATGGAATTGGCAACGGACGCGCAGCATATAGGCGAAGATCTGTATCTGATAATCGCCAACGCCGTCATCAACCGGGATCTGGCCAATATTGAGCAGGACTGGGTTCGTGGTAAAAAAGAAAACCTGGCAAAGCTGGAAAAGGTGGCCCTGGCTGCCGATACAGCGGAGGAAGAGGCCTGGATTGAGGAGTCTCGAAAAGCATTTAATGAAATAATCCGCATTTATGAGCAGGAAATGCTGCCGCTCATCAGAAAGGTGGCAGGAATTTCCGGACCGCTTGTTGACATGGATGCCCGCATCGACCGGCAGATTGTAGCCATCGACCAGGCTCTGCAAAAGGTTGCGCTCTCCATGTCGAATGATAACCAGCGGGAGTCAGTGAGGTATCATGTAATTCTCAGGCAGACACGCGGTTTCGGTTTTATCATCTCGTTGGCCGGAGTTTTGGCCGTAATAGTGGTCACCACCCTTGCAACGCGGCAGATTGTCGGACCTCTCACGGAGATAACCGGGACGGCGCTGGAGATAAAGAAAGGGAATTTCCTGGTTGGATTGAAGCACAAATCGGATGATGAAATCGGGGTGCTGGCGGACGCCTTTCGGGATATGTCGGAACATGTGGAGAAACGAACGGTTGAATTGCAGGCATCGAACGAACACCTCCAGCAGGAGATCCTTGAACGCAGGCAGGCTGAAGAGGAAGTTTTCAGGTTGAACGCTCAGCTTGAACGGCGGGTATCGGAGCGAACCGCCGAGCTGGTAAGAGCGAACGAGCAGTGTCAGCTGGTGATCAGCACTCAAAGACAGACCGAGAATGAACTATTGGGTTCACGTGAAGAATTGCGTAACCTTAGCGCGCGTCTGCAATCGGTGCGGGAAGAGGACAGGAAACGGATCTCCCGCGAGATCCATGACGAGCTGGGGCAGTCGTTGACGGCTTTGAAGTTTGATCTTTCCTGGCTGGGGAAAAAATTTAGCAAGGACCAAACCGCTCTTTACGAAAAGACGGTCTCTATGACGGCGCTCATCGAGTCGATCATCCAAACGGTGCAAAGGATTTCCTCCGAGCTTAGACCCGGCATGCTCGACGACCTGGGCCTCAAGGAAGCCATGGAATGGGAGATGAAAGAGTTCCAGGTCAGGACCGGCATAGACTGCGAGTTCAAATGCGCTATAACCGACTTCAATGGAGACGTGGAGAACCGCACGAACATATTCCGCATCTTTCAGGAAGCCATGACCAATGTCGGCCGTCATTCACAGGCAACAAAGGTAAGCGTAATACTTGAGGAAAAGGCCGACACGCTGGTGCTCTCGGTTTGGGATAACGGTCGGGGGATAAACGATATGGAAATTACCGACCCCAAATCTCTGGGGCTCATAGGAATACGGGAACGCGCCCGTCTTTGCGGCGGCGAGGCCAGGATAAACGGGTCCCGGCTTGAAGGAACCATGGTAAAAGTAATCATACCAATCATACCCAAAAACAGAAAGGAAGAACCAAGATGCTGAAGATCCTGAAGATCCTTATCGCCGACGACCACACCATTGTCCGCAAAGGGCTGGTGCAGATTCTCGCGGACAGTCCCGATCCGATCATGGTCGATGAAGCGTACGACGGAGAAGAAGCGCTGGCCAAGGCGCTTGCCAGTGACTATGACCTGGTGTTGCTGGATATTTCCATGCCCGGAAAAGGTGGGCTGGATGTGCTGAAAGAGTTGAAAGACCGCAGTCCCAAGCTTCCGGTACTGATACTGAGCATGCACCCTGAGGAGCAATATGCGGTCAGGGCCCTGCGATCCGGCGCATCCGGGTATCTGACCAAGGGAAGCGCGGCGGATGAGTTGCTGAGCGCCATACGCAAGGTTTTGTCGGGAGGGAAATATGTCAGCAGCTCCCTCGCCGAAAAACTGGCGGGCTCTTTGGATGAGAAGGCCGAAAGACCCCTGCATGAGACTCTCTCCATTCGCGAGTTTCAGGTTCTATGCATGATCGGCTCCGGGAAGACTACAACCGAAATTGCCGCTGAAATATCACTGAGCGTGAAGACCATCAGCACCTTCCGCGCCCGGATTCTGCACAAAATGCGGATGAAGAACAACGCGGAACTTACCTGTTACGCCATTCACAACAAGCTGGTAGATTGATTGGATATACATTCGCATTTTCCCCTACTTTTTTTACCTCATATCTGAAGTATAAGATGCCGGACTGATTCCCCCCCCACGGAAACGACATCCTCATTCAGAATATATTGATGCGGAAGACAACTTTTCAAGGCACCGAAATCACTTCGCCACACCCGCATCTCCGCCTGCCCCTCAATCGCCAATGTCCCTGAAATTCGCCGGAATTCCTGGTTTGACTCCATCAGGTGGAGATCAATAGATGACGAAGTGTAAACACATATTACATGCCGATTCACAAGAAAGGTCTTGCGGAGATTCGGATACGTATTTCTACGAATTCAATTCTTGCACCGAAAGACTATGTTATCAGCATGAGGAAATGATCTGTAGGATGGTTGTAATGGACGTCAAGGAGGTGCCGAGATGTCAAGAATTCTCATCGCCGATGACCACGCCATTGTCCGCAAAGGGCTGGTGCAGATTCTCTCGGACAGCCCCGACCCGATCATGGTCGATGAAGCGTCCGACGGAGAAGAAGCGCTGGCCAAGGCCTTTTCCGGTGACTATGATCTGGTGTTGCTGGATATTTCCATGCCCGGAAAAAGCGGGCTGGATGTGCTGAAAGAGTTGAAGGGCCGCAGTCCCAGGCTTCCGGTTCTGATACTGAGCATGCACCCCGAGGAGCAATATGCGGTCAGGGCCATGCGATCCGGCGCATCCGGGTATCTGGCGAAGGGAAGCGCTACGGATGAGTTGTTGAACGCCATACGCAAGGTGTTGTCGGGAGGGAGATATGTCAGCAGCTCTCTTGCCGAAAAACTCGCAGGCTCATTGGGTGACAATATCGAAAGGCCTCTGCATGCAACTCTCTCCAATCGCGAGTATCAGGTGCTGTGCCTGATCGGTTCAGGGAAGACGACAACCGAAATCGCCGCTGAAATATTACTGAGCGTGAAGACCGTCAGCACCTTCCGCACCCGGATCTTGCACAAAATGCGGATGAAG
>DATNCC010000143.1:0-4205 GCA_035571735.1 Dongiaceae bacterium
GATGAAGCCTATAACGGCATTTACCAGCACCACACCGTAGATAACCCCGGCATCAACCCACTCGCGCAGAAAACTGGTTATGACGGCAGATCCGAGCAGGATATAGATCAGCGGCTGATGAAACTGTCTTAAAAAGAGCAACAACGGGCTGGTCCCTTTTTTTCGAGTGATGCGGTTAAAACCAAATTGTTCTCTCCGTCGCTCCACTTCCTGGCCGTACAGCCCCTTCTCCGGAGAGGTTTCAAATTGTTCAAGCAACTCCGCTTCCTGCAAGTGGTGCCACTGTTGATTTCTATCTATCGTCATTACCACCCCAGGCCTGTCAAAAAAAATGGCGGGAAGCTTTCCTCCCCGCCACAAATTCTACCGGATAGTCTGTATATTTCAATATACTCCGGCACCCCATCAGAATTGCACGATATAGGCGGCTATCCCACCGAAATATTACGAGAGCATCCGCTGATCGGCAGGAGCATCTCGTGACGCTTTGAATTAGCATGCCCATAAAAAAGGGGGATGGCCGAAGCCATCCCCACAGTTTTACACCGATCAGAAAATAGCTGTATCAGTGATCGATCGCCTTGGCCATGCCGAGACCGGTATTCTGGCGGACATAGACCTCGTCGAACATATCTTCGGAACGCTTGTTCGGGAACATGAGCGTACCCAGGATGGCGGCGATGAAACCGAGCGGGATCGAGATGATGCCCGGGTTCTTCAGTTTCAGGATCGGCTCGCTGAGCCCCATGATGGATGTGCCGTTCATGCCCAGGACATCTTTTTTGGCTTTTTCAAGGGCCTTGGCGTCCTTTTCGGTCAGTGCGGTCCCCGGAGGGAGGGCGGCCTGTTTCTTCTCCATAGCGGCGATGACCTTCTCGGCGCCCTTGGCAACCAGTTTCGGATATGTCATGTTCGGGGAAACCATTACCAGGCCGATCGAGGCGATCGTACCGACCACCAGGCCGGAGATGACGCCGGCGGTGTTGAACTTGCGCCAGAACAGCGACAGCACGACGACCGGCAGGTTGCCGGAGGAGGCCACTGCGAATGCCAGCGCTACCAGGTGGGCAACGTTGGCCTTCTCGGCGATGATACCGATGAAGATACCGACAGCGCCGACAACCAGCGAGGTGATGCGGGCAGCCATGACCTGCTCGTGCTGGTCGGCATGGCCGTCCTTGATGACGTTAACATAAATGTCGTGGGCGATAGCGGCCGAGGCAGCCAGAACCAGACCGGAGACGACCGCGAGGATGGTGGCGAATGCGACCGAGCAGAGGAAGGCCAGGAAGAGGTCGCCGATGATCGGGGCGATGTCGGCGCCCAGCTGCTGAGCCAGGAGCAGGGTGGCCATGTTGCCGCCGGCGTCAACCTGAATGATGCCCTGCGGAGTAACGTTGATGGCGGCGCCGAAACCCAAGAGGGTGGTCAGGACGTAGAAGCCGCCGATGATGAACATGGCGATGATGACGGACTTGCGGGCGGCCTGTGCGGTCGGCACGGTGAAGAAGCGCATCAGGATGTGCGGCATGCCGGCGGTTCCCAGAACAAGGGCCATACCGAGGGAGATCTGGTCGAGCGGTGCCTTCATGAAGAGACCCGGCTCAAGGAAGCGCTGGCCGGCATCCACACCGTTCAGGACTATCCCGTCCTTCAGCACCAGCTTGGAGACGTGATCCTGGATGTCCGGACTGGTGACGATCTGGTCGAAGAAGAAGATCGGATTGAAGCCGGCCTTGGCCAGAACCAGTACCGACAGCAGAGCGGCGCCCGACATGAGCAGGCCGGCCTTGATGATCTGGACCCAGGTGGTTGCGGTCATGCCGCCGAAAACGACGTAGCCGACCATCAGGATGCCGACGCCGATGATGGCGGTCTTGTAGGGGACGCCGACCAGCAGCGCCATCAGTTTGCCGGCGCCGACCATCTGGGCGGTCAGGTAGAAGGTCGAGACGGCTACGGTCGCGAGAGCGGCCACGGCGCGGACAGGCTTGGGGTCGGTACGGAAGGAGAGAATATCTCCCAGGGTGTACTTGCCGGCGTTGCGGCACGGCTCGGCGACGATCAGCAGAACCGTGATGTAGGCCACCAGCCAGCCGACCGAGTACATGAACCCGTCATAGCCGTACAGCGAGATCATCCCGGAAATACCTAAGAAGGAAGCGGCCGACATGTAGTCGCCGGCAATGGCCCAGCCGTTCTGGGTGCCGGTGATACCGCCGCCGGCGGCGTAAAAGTCGGCAGTGGTCTTGGTCTGCTTGGCGGCCCAGACGACAACGCCCAGTGTGATGCCGATGATGACGGCGAACATCGAGAGGGTGATGGCTTTGTTGGCCTTCAGCTCTCTTTTCGGCTTGACCGGGGCTGCTGCGGGAGCCGGTGCCATTGCGCCGGGTGCGGCTACTGCGGGAGCGCCGGGAGCGACCGGAGCCGTTGCCGCGGGAGCACCGGGTGCGGCAGGAGCTGTTGCGGCGGGAGCGGAACCCGGAGCGGCCGGAGCTTTCTTCGGTTCTTCAGCAAAGGCGGCTGCGGCAACGGTGAGAGTCAAACTTGCGGCGATGATGATTTTCTTAAAAGTCATGTCGTATCCTCCTTTTCTAAAGATGAAGTTCGTCGATAAGCTCTTTGGTCAACCGGTCAAAGTCCTTGTTGGCCACGTGGGCATAGTAGAGTGCCAGACCCCAGGAGACAAAGAACTGGGAGAGAGCGAAGATATAGCCGAAGTTGACGACACCGATTATCTTGATCTTGAACAGACCTGGCGCATAGGCTGCTCCAATGGGGAGCAGGAAGTAATACACGCTGGAGAAGATCCACCAGCCGAAAAGAAAAGCCTGTTTCTTGTGATGGAGCTCAATGAATTTAGGATTCTTTGCGATTGCCGCCCAGTCATACTGTTTTTCTGCCATTAGGTACTCCTTTCATGAAAAGTTGTTATTGCCCAGCTGCCTGCCTCCTCAAGTGATGAATAAAACCTCCTTTCGCCAGGATTTTAACTCATGGTCCTAACTTGCTATCAAGCCGAAATCTTCATATAGCCGAATTTCATGGACAGTTCTTCGGCTCCTTCAAGCATGGATGGGATAATCTCCTCCTCAAGCCGTTCCTGAAGCATCCTGAAAGACGGGGCAAGCAGAGTCAATGCGCCGACAACTTTACCGGCATAATCTCGGATTACAACCGCAACAGCACAGATCCCCTCGCCAAGACCGCCGAAATCGACCGCTACACCTTTTCTTCTTATTTCGTCCAGTTCAATTTCCAATGTTTGAGGATCAGGAATATTCCGTTTTTTATTCCCCCTGCTGCGCAGATCGATAGATGAAACCGATTTCAGGACCTTTCCGGCTGCATTCGTAAAAAACGGGAAACGCTTGCCAACCAGGTCTACCGCTTTAACCTGCTGGAAAGAGTCAACCATATCAAGAAAAAGAACTTCATCATTATTCATGACTGTTATGTAGATCGCCTCATCCAGCTTGCGCGCCAGTTCCTCCATAACCGGGTGAGCCAGCCTGATCAGATTGGTGCTTTTGAGAATATGTTGCGCCATCTGAAAAGCCTGCAGGCCGAGAGAGTATGTACCGGTCAATTTATCTCTTTCAACGAGACCTTTGTCTTCAAGCGTGGCCAGCAGTCGAAACGCCTTGTTGTGACTTAATTCAAGTTTTTTTTCTATTACCGTAATAGATGGGCTGTCTCCATCCTGTGCAAGAGCTTCAAGCAGATCGATGGCCTTGATTACAGCCTGCACCGAATATGCACCCTTTTCTCTTGTCATATGAGTAAATCCCTTCAAGTGGAATTCATCTATGTAATAAATAAAATACGGTATTACTGAATTTTTGAATTATTTAGTACAATGTTATATATTTGTCAATAATTTTTATTTAAATTATAAATATATTTTTTTGTCTAATCAAAACGTATACTTATAAACAAACATATGATTGTATTTTTTGCATGGATTCAGTGATTTAAGGTTTGTTTTTTGCGTATTACAAAAGATAGTTGCAGAATATTCTTGACCTGTTTCTGAAATAATAAACGTCCTTTGAGAGCATATTTTAAACATGTTTTTTGCAACTGGCGACTGCAGAAAAAACCGGTTAATACTTTTAAAAATTGGTGCAATCGGAGATTGAATTCAAGGATTCTGCATGGGGAAGGTGTTTTGAAGAAGAGCTACGCTCTCACATTGTCAA
>DATNCC010000144.1:0-5924 GCA_035571735.1 Dongiaceae bacterium
CATGGCATGTGTCATGCGGATGCCCTCGACTACGGCTCCCTGACTGTCTTCGGAGGCGTGCGCCAGAGCCCGCTCAAGATTGTCGATGACCGGCAGTATCTCCTCGATGAGCGATTTGTTGCCGTAGTTCAGCAGCTCTTCCTTTTCACGCCCTACCCGTTTGCGATAGTTTTCCAGATCGGCCCGCTCCCGCAAAAAGCGATCCCAGTTTTCACGGGCTTCTTTCTCCTTGGCCGCCAACTGTTCCTCAAGCGTCATCCCTGCTTCAGGGGCGCCGGATTCAGGAGCTTTTTCCGCGTTGACTGCGGATTCAGGCGGTTCCACCTTTGTAATATCCTTTGTTGTCATGCTGTTATGTCCTTTTTAAATATTTTTCGAAAGTTGGTTAATGCACTTAATCCTGTTTGCCGGGGCTAGACTTCAGTTAACAGCCTGCTGACCATCCGCGCCGTGTAATCCACAATCGGGATCACGCTCGAATATCCCATACGGGTCGGGCCGATTACTCCCAGCATGCCTACGGTGTTGCTGCTGGTAACAAAGCGGGAGGTGATGAGACTGATTCCAGCGGACTTGCTGAGCGAAGTTTCCGACCCGATATAAATCTGAACGCCATCAGCCGACATGCAGCGCGACAGGAGTTGAATAAGCAGGCCCTTCTGTTCGAATGCCTGGTAGATCTCCTTCATCCGCCCGGCGTCACTGAATTCAGGCTGGTCAAGGATTCGGGCCTGTCCCTCGACAAAAATCTCGTCCCCTTCCACTCTCACCGCCTGCTCGCTGATCTTCAGGGCACGGGACAGGAGCTGGTCATACTGCGCCTTCTCGGACGCCATCTCCCGCAATATCTGCTCGCGAACCTGGGAGATCGTCAACCCCTGCATCCTGTCATTCAGATAGTTGCCCATCCTGATCAGGTCTTCTGAGGCGTAATCTTCATCAGTCTCGATCAGGCGGTTTTGAAGCGCCCCCTTGCTGGAAACCAGGATAGCAAGTATTTTTCTCTGGCCGAGACGGATAAATTCGATATGGCGGAACACATCTCCGGTGAAACTGGGAGCAACCACGATGCCCATATAGTTTGAGAGCTGCGACAGTGTCCGGCTGGTCTCTTTCAGAATACCGGACAGGCCGATGCCGGCCTGGCGGCAGTGACTGATGATCTGGCGCTTTTCATCCCTGCTGACCTGACGCAGGGCAACCAGAGAGTCGACATAAATACGGTAGGCTTTTTCAGTCGGAACCCGGCCGGCCGAGGTATGCGGAGATGTCAGGAGCCCCATCTCTTCAAGATTGGCCATGACATTGCGCACGGTTGCCGATGAGAGGGTCATGGAATGGCGACGGGCGACCGCACTGCTGCCGACCGGTTCGGCGGTGGCGATATAATCCTCTATAATCGCTTCCAGTATCTGTCTGCTGCGGGAAGAAAGTTCAACGTCCATATCACAACCCCAAAAAAACAGCACTCATCACTGGTGAGTGCTAACAATCCCAAGTTAATAATCGACCCGTATTTTGTCAAGGAGATTTCAGGATATTTCCTGAATACGTGACGGCGGAGTGCCGGAATGCGCGGAATGCCGGAGCTGCCCCGCGAGGGCATGCACGGTGATTAGCGGGTGACTGGTTCTACGGTTTCACCGTATTAAAAAGTGGCGTGGTCCGTGGACTTCGGCTAAACTCAAACAGCGTGAACCGGAGCAAATCCAGACTTTTTTGAGTTATATCTCTTGAATAGTGCCCGGAACAACGCTGAAATGCAACAACTTCCAATATGGAACAAGGAGGCGTTCATGATCAACCACACCGCATATCCGGAGGGAGAATTGCTGCTCCGGACATCCCCGATGCCTAGCGACACGAATGGGAACGGCGACATCTTCGGAGGATGGATAATGTCGCAAATGGACATAGCCGGCGGCATGATGGTAATGGAAATAACCGCCGGGCGCGCCGTCACCGTCGCGGTGGACACCATGAAATTCATCAAGCCGGTATTTGTCGGTGACGTCGTCTGCTGCTACGGCAAGGTGTTGAAGATCGGGAACACGTCAATCACTATCCGGCTGGAAGTCTGGGTGAAACCAAGTGTCTGGAGGACCCATCAGGCAGAGGACTTTTTCAAGGTCACCGAAGCTTCGTTCACATATGTGGCGATTGACCATGACGGGCGGAAGCGTCTGATCCCGAAACACGAGATGCGGGCGCCGTGACGGTTGCCGAACGCATGGCGGATTTTCTATCCAATGCAACATGGCCATAATATTAATTTATCGTATTTAGCAATCAATGCCATCTAATATATCAATAGAACTTTGGCGCTCCCCGGATTCACGGCGAGTGGAGACGTTTTTATCCCATGACTAAAAGCACATATACTCTCACCCCTTTTCTGCTCCTCTGCCTGATCGGTTTCGCGGCCTTTTTCAGTTCATATCTGCGTATCCCGGTCATGCCCCTCTTTGCCGCGACGCTGGGCGCCGGTCCGGCCCAGGTAGGAACCATCAACGGGGCCTTCATGTTGACCGCCGGACTCCTCTCCATTCCCGCCGGGCTGCTGGCCGACCGGACCGGACGCAAACTGCCGATTATCGCCGGCCTGATCGCCACCGCCGTCTCTTCGCTGCTGGTGACCCGGTGCCACCTGCCGGGGCAGATGGCCGCGGCCTATGTCCTGTTCGGTGCCGGCCTGGCCGCCCTTGCTCCCGGCATGCTGTCGCTGGTGGCCGATGTCATGCCGCCCCACAGGCTTGGCCAGGCATACGGCTGGTATACCACCGCCATCTATATCGCGATGACGCTGGGACCGGCAACGGGTGGGTATCTGGCCAAGGTGCTGGGGCTCCGCGAAGTGTTCTTCGTCTCCGGAAGCCTGCTGGTGGCGGTGACGTTGCTGGCCCTGCTGGTGCTGCCCGAGGGGCCGCCGCGCCACAAAACGGAACTGCATGCCGCCCTGTCGGCCAGCTTTGAGCTGTTGCACAACCGCCCCCTGCGGGCCTGTCTGCTGGCGACAGCCGGCAGTTGCATCGGATTCGGGGTGTTCCTGACCTTTATCCCCCTGTACGCATCGCAGCAGGGGTATGATCCGGCCCACGTCGGTCTCGTGTTTGCCGCCCAGGCCATTACGAATGTGATCGGGAGGGTACCGATCGGAAGCCTTGCCGACCGCTGTGACCGCCGCCGGCTCGTGGCCGTCGGCCTGTTCTGCCTGGCGCTGGCGCTGGCGGCGCTGGGTCAGGTGGTGCTGCTCGGACAGATGATGGCCTGCGCCGTGGTCATGGGGGTGGGGATGGCCCTGACCTTCACCGCCGTCGGCGCCCTGATCGCGGAACTGGTCCCTCCCCAGCAGCGGGGGTTGGCCATGGGGATGTACAACAGCTGCATTTATCTCGGGATGATGTCCGGCTCCACCGTCATGGGCATCACCCTGAAACGGATCGGCTACCCTACGGGTTTCGCCGCCGCCGGAAGCGCGGCTCTGGGTACGCTGCTGCTGTTTTTCATGATGATGCGAAAGAATCGGACGCCGTAACGTTAACCTGCATATCCGGTGGCGTAGTCACTAGTAATCGTCATCGCGCCCCGTGTCCATACGAATTTTTCCTCTCGGTATTCACATTATGATTCGACAGATATAAAAACGGATTGACATCCGATCCAACTATCGGCTATTTTGATTCGACAGATATCGAATCAGGAGGTGCCTAAATGAAACCAGAGCAGGGTATCGCGATCATGAAAGCCCTTGCCGACCGGTCACGACTCGCCATCATCAGCTCGCTTCTGGAGCGTTCCCAATATGTCGAGGAGATCGCCAAACGCCTGGCGCTGGCCTCGTCGACCGTATCGTTCCATCTGCGCAAGCTGGAGCAGGCCGGGCTCGTCAGCAGCCGCAAGGAACAGTATTACGTCGTCATCGAGGCAAACGACGCCATATTCGACACCACGCTGAGGGAGATCGTTGCGGCGGCGCCGGCCGGCAAAGAGCTGCAGGACGAACGGATGGACGAGTACCGGCGCAAGGTGCTGGAGGCGTTCTTTCGCCACGGCAGGCTGGAGAAGCTGCCGGCGCAGCACAAGAAGCGGCTCATCGTGCTGGAGCAGTTTGTCGTGCGCTTCGAGCCGGAGCGCCGCTACACCGAACAGGAGGTGACCGGGCTCATCATGCCGCTGTATGATGACTACTGCACGATCCGCCGCCTGCTGGTGGACGAGGGGCTGATCCACCGGGAAGGGGCAACGTACCGGCGGGAGAAGAAAGCCGGCGAGCAGACGGTTCAACAGACTTTGCCGAAAGGGTCGGGGAGCATGCGGAAGGAGGACAAACGCGCGGAAATCAGGCGCACCTACAAACAGAACGCCCCCGATATGGGGGTGTATCAGATCAGAAACAGGGTAAACGGCAAGATCTATTTAGGCAGCAGCAAGAACCTGGAAGGGACTCGCAACAGCAGGCTGTTTCAGCTCAGGATGGGAAAGATCGTCTTCAACCGGGAGCTGCAGAAGGATCTGAACGAATTCGGCGCGGACAGTTTCGAGTTTTCCGTTCTCGAGGTTCTGGGCAAACCGGAGCCGGGGAACCATGTCGAGCGGCTGCTCGCCGCCCTGGAACTGCGGTGGCTGGAGAAGCTGCAGCCGTTCGGCGAGCGCGGCTACAACAGCGCCAAGGGATTTCAAAGAAGCATGGTACAATTGCAGAATCAAGGCGGAGTCACGCCTGACTAAAGGACGAACGAGAGGATTGAGTATCTGAGCATGTCCGACTTCAAACTGTTTTCGTCCCGCCAGGACCGCACGGCGGCCATGCCTTTCATCATGCTGACCGTGCTGATCGACATGGTGTCGATCGGCCTGATTATTCCGGTGTTGCCGACGCTGGTCGGAAGTTTCACCGGCTCGCAGGCAGACCAGGCCTTCTGGTATGGTGTCGTGGTGTTCGCGTTCGGGATCGCGAACTTCTTCGGCTCGCCGATCCTGGGGGCGCTGTCCGACGCTTACGGGCGACGCCCGCTGCTCCTGCTCGGTTTTTGCGGACTTGGCCTCAATTTTTTCGCAACCGGCCTCTCGACGGCGTTGTGGATGCTGATCGCGGTGCGGCTGGTGGGTGGGGCGATGCAGGCCAATGCGGCCGTGGCGAACGCCTACGTGGCGGATATCACCCCTCCCGAAGAGCGCGCCAGGCGCTTCGGCATGCTGGGTGCGATGTTCGGCCTCGGCTTTATCATCGGGCCGGTGATGGGAGGGCTGCTGGGCGCGATCAACATACAGCTTCCTTTTTTCGTCGCCGGTGGCTTCGCGATGCTCAACTGGCTCTACGGCTATTATGTGCTGCCCGAGTCGCTTCCCGCCGAGCGGAGGAGACCATTCCACTGGCGGGCGGCAAACCCGCTGACATCGTTGCGCGCACTGGCCCGGCTGAGCGGCGTCGGCAGGCTGATGGCGGTGGTCGCCCTGAGCGGTCTTGCCCAGTTTGTGATGTTCACCAGCTGGGTGCTGTACACCAACTTCAAGTTCGGCTGGGGGCCGCAGGAAAACGGCTGGTCGCTGGCTGCGGTCGGCGTCATGTCCTTCATCGTACAGGGATTTCTGCTCGGGCGCCTGCTGAAGCGTTTCAGCCCCAGAAGTCTTGCGGTCGCCGGACTGATGTCTTCGTCACTGGCCTACGCGTTGTGGGGCGCAGCCACTCAGGGGTGGATGATGTACGCGGTGATCTTCCTCAATGTGCTCGGCTTTACGGTGACCGCAGCGCTTCAAAGCATCATTTCGAGCGCCGCCGATCCCAAAAGCCAGGGGCAGACGCTGGGAGCGGTCAGCTCCCTGAACAGCCTGATGGCGGTAGTGGCCCCCCTGTGCGGCACGCCGCTGCTTGCGACGGTTTCACATTTGCCTCGTGGCGACTGGCGGATCGGTGCGCCTTTCTA
>DATNCC010000145.1:0-4830 GCA_035571735.1 Dongiaceae bacterium
GCAAAAAACAGTACCTGCAGGATGTCGCCTTTGGCAAAGGCGTCCACCACACTGGTGGGAATAATGCCGATCATAAAATCGACAAAACTATGCGATTTGGCAGCTGTTTCGGTAAAGGTGTTCAATCCTTTTGTGTCGAGCTTGGTGACATCGGCGTTCATGCCGACCCCCGGCTGGATTACGTTGATCACGAGGAGGCCGATTCCCAGAGCCAGGGTCGAGACTACTTCAAAATAGAGCAGCGCCTTTCCGCCGACGCGGCCGACCTTTTTCATGTCATCCATGCCGGCGATGCCGGTCACTACCGTACAGAAGATGACCGGGGCGATGATCATCTTGATCAGCTTGATGAAACCATCTCCCAGCGGCTTCATGGCGGCGCCGGTTTCAGGGTAGAAATGCCCGACACAGACCCCGATGCTGATGGCTGTCAATACTTGGAAATACAGATTCTTGTAAAACTTTTTCTCGTTCATGGTGTGGCTCCTTTGCTTGATTTCCGGAGTAGTGGGATTCTATCTTTAAAACTTTGCCGCAAGCGGTTTGTCAGGCAACGGCATCCAGTGTGTAAAGATGCGGACCGGTTTTCGTCCTACTTTTGTCGTGCAGGCCGAGATACTTTCCCGATTGCCGACACAGGTATAATCGTCACCGAAAACGGGATAGGGAGTGTAAAGCAACACTCTCTGACTCTCTTTTGGCAACTGCACTTCCGCATCAATCCATTCCATGGCCATCTTTTCATCTCCTTCCCGGTGCAGCCGGTACACTTGCCGGCACGTGATCGTGACGTCTTCTATAACGGTATGTTAGCAATTGGGATGCCAGCACAGTATACAAATTCAACTATCTGATATTATTTGCGAAAACTCTGTTATGCGGAAGTACCGGGGTAAAAAGAGGTATAACCGGATAGAGGGGCGCTGGATGGTGAGGAAGGAGATTGTGCAATAGATCCGACATGTTGTACGGTCATAACCCCGGTTATGGACTATAACCGGGGTTATGACCCTTTGCGGGAGGGGCGAAAGAGGTCAAAAGCTGGAACAGGATTCCGGCCGGATCAGACGATCCCGCGAAGCTTAAGGCGCTTGCTGAGAGCCGGCTGGGAGATGCCCAGAAGCCGCGCGGCAATGGTCTGGTTGCCGGCGGCGCGGGACATGGCCTCCTCGACCAGCAGTTCGGCCGCCTCGCCAAAGGTCGGCAGGCGCTCCAGACCGACAAACAGATTCTTTTCCGGTCCCGCCGCTTCCTGCAGATGCTGCTTCGCATCCGGGCGAATGATCGTCTTCATGAACGTATCCATCGACAGAACCCGGTCGCGGTGGACACTGACGGCGTTGTAGACAAGGGCCTTAAGTTCGCGGACGTTGCCGGGAAAATTGTAGGTCGCCAGCAGTTGCAGCAGCTCCCGCGGCGGTGTCGGTTTCTTCTTGCCGAGCGTGCGGGCCGCCTCCTCAAGAAAATGGTCGAGCAGCGGGGGGAGGTCGCCTTTGCGCTCGCGCAGCGGCGGAACATGTACCATATGGGTACAGAGCCGGTAGTAGAGGTCGCGCCGGAACGAGCCGTTCTCCTGCTTGAGCGACAGATTCTGGTGCGTGGCCACGACCACCCTCGCCTTGAGGCGTTTGGGACGATCGCTCCCGAGCGGGAAATATTCCCCCTCCTGGAGCAGACGCAGCAATTTGACCTGGGAGGCGATGGAAAGATCGCCGATTTCATCCAGAAACAGCGTGCCGTCGGCGGCCTCCTCGATCATGCCGCGCCGCGGCTGATCGGCGCCGGTGAAGGCACCACGCATATGTCCGAACAGCGTGTCGGCAAACACGGCGTCATCCAGGCCGGCCACATTGACCGATACCAGCTGCCCGCTGCAGCCGCTCAGGGTGTGGGCCGCCCTGGCGATCAGCTCCTTGCCGACGCCGCTTTCACCCATGATCAGCAACGGCTCCGTACTGAGGGCCACCGCTTCGATATAGGAAAAAATGGCATGCATGGCACGATCGGTCGTGACGATACCGGTAAAGGCCGCAGGACACTTCAACTCTCCCGACAGCATCCGGCTGGACATCTCGCGATTCTGCCGCTCCAGTTCCTGCATCCGGATGGCCCGCAACACGCCGCTGACGAGCCGGTCCTCCTCCACCGTCTTGACAAAATAATCGAACGCCCCCTGCTTGATGCAGTTCACCGCGCTTTCGATCTGGTTCATGCCGCTGATGACGATGACGGCAATTTCCGGATGGCGCTCGGAGATCAGGGCGATCAGTTGATCGCCGCTCAGGTGCGGCATGGTCAGATCGAGCAGGACGAGCCCGATTTCGTGCCGTTCCAGCAGGTCCAGCACCGCACGACTGTCCTGGCAGGTCATGATGTTGGTGATGCCGGCGGAACGCTCCAGGGTAAGACGCAGGGAGCGGAGCCAGGCCGGTTCGTCATCGACCAGCAGAACTCCGAAATGGGGATACAATGATGAATTCATGCGTGGTTCCTCGCAGAGACCGGCAATGTCAGGGTTACGGTGGTCCCGGAGCCGGGGGTGGAATCAAAGGCCAGCACACCGTTGTGCTCTTTCACGATGGTGGCCGACACCGACAGGCCGAGCCCGGTGCCGCCGCTTTCCCGCTTGGTAGTGAAAAACGGATCGGTCAGGTGCGGAATATGCTCCGGCGCAATGCCGAGCCCTTCATCAACGAGCGTGAGCACCACCGTTCCCGCGCTTTGATCGCAGGAAGTCGTCAGAAAGATGCCGCGCTCCATATCCGGCAAGGCCTGGCAGGCATTCAGAAGCAGATTGATGACAACCTGCTCGATCCGCTGGGCATTGCCGGGGATGGGGGGAAGAGCTGCAGCGTACCGCGCCGCGAAGCGTGTGGTGGAGGCCCGCAGCGTTGAATCGACGAGGCGGACTGCGGCCTGCGCGACGGCATTAAGATCGACGGCTTCAACCGCCGCCGAGGTGTCCTGCCGGGCAAAGTCCTTCAACTCCTCCACAATCCGCTTGATACGATTGGCCCCGTCCTGCATCTCTTCCAGCAGGTGGGGAACCTCGTCGCGCATGCGGGAGTACGGCAGCCCTCCCAGGGTAAAATCGCCCTGACCGTGGAAACGCTCTTCCAGAACCTCCTCGGCATCCTGATAAACCTCCTTCAGGATCGGCATGTTGAGCAGGATCAGGCCGTTAGGGTTGTTGATCTCATGAGCCACTCCGGCGACCAGAATGCCGAGGGAGGCCATCTTGTCGGCCTGGATCAGCTTGTCCTGATTGAGTTTCAACTCATCCAGGGCGCGTTTTCGCTCGGCCACCTCCAGCGCCAGTTCTGCCGTGCGCTGGGCTACCCGCTTCTGGAGCATGCGCGACCAGATCACCGTGCCGGCCAGGATCAGAAGCAAAAGCCCCAGCAGCATGCCCCCGTACCAGACCACCTTTTCCCAGGCAACCCTGGGAGGCCCGAGCACCCCCAGCCAGCGGTCATAGATTTCCTGATACCTGCCGGTTTTTTTGAGTATCGCCAACCCCTCGTTGAAGCGGGCCAGGAGTTCTTCGTTCCCCTTCCTGACCGCGTAGCAGTAACGCTGCGAGGAGATGCTCTTGGCGACCAGGACCAGGTTGGAGAGTTTATGTTCACGGATGATGTACACGCCCGGCAGCATGGCCAGCACGGCGTAGTCATGTCTGCCGGAGGCCAGCAGACGCAGCGCATCGTCAGGCGTATCGGTCATGACCAGGTTTTTGCTGAAACCGAGCGACGTCAGATAGTCGTACATGATGCCGTCACGGAAAACGACAATCTCCTTGCCGCGCAAACCTTCGATGGAACTGACCGGCGGGGTCTCCTTGCGGGCGAAGATGGCATGGTTGATGATCGTGTGGGGAGGTGAAAATGAGAGCGTCCGGGTACGTTCATCGGAGTAGGATATCCCCTGCAGGACATCCACGGACCCGTCCAGGAGGGCTTTGCGCATCTCGGACCAGCCGCCGAAGCGGAATTCAACCTGCATCCCCATGACATCGGCAATGGCCCTGGTCAAATCGACATTGTAGCCGGCCGGCTTGCCATCCTTGTCTAGGAATTCATAGGGGGGGTAGTCGCGGTCGCCGCCGACGACGATGGTGGCTGGTGACGCCGCACCTGCTTCAAGCGCCGCTGACGTGGCCGGGCAGGCCCACAGCATGAGCAGGTACACCAGAATGGCGGATCCGATCGGCAGGATTCGGGACATTGGGTGGGTGGTGTCTGATATCACATGGTTTCTCCGAGTAGACAGTATTACCGGTTTCCGCCACGGATGTGAAGCAATTTTGCCGCGATTACCCGGAACATTGGATTGCAGCTGGGATAATTTGGGGTTGTCTTTTTCTGCGGTTAGCGGTACATCTCTCGTCATGCAGACCGTTATCAACATAGCCGTGTTCGGCGCGCTGGGGTGTGTGGCGCGTTACTTCCTGTCGGGCTGGACTTACGATAAACTGGGCTGGGGTTTTCCCTGGGGAACGCTTTCGGTCAACGTGACGGGGGCCTTCATCATCGGCCTGATCATGGAACTGGGGCTGCGCAACGCCAACATCCCGGCCAACCTGCGCATCGGGCTGGTGACCGGTTTCCTGGGCGGACTGACCACCTTCTCCACCTTCAGTTACGAAACCTTCAAACTGCTGGAGACCGGCCGCTTCCTGGTGGCCTTCGGCAACATCATGGTCAGCGTCGCGGCCTGCCTGCTGTTCACCTGGCTGGGGACTGCAGTGGCGAAGATGCTCTGACCCCCCTGAAACAGGCTGATAAGGTGATGCCGACTACTCGGCCGGATGACAGCCGGGTCAGATCTGCG
>DATNCC010000146.1:0-6182 GCA_035571735.1 Dongiaceae bacterium
AAGCCGCAGGTGGAGCTGTTCTCGCCGGCCACGCTGCTTCAGTACGCGGAGTTCTGCGGCTGGGCTCTGGCCCATGGCCATGCGCGGTCCGGCCAGCCGGCCCTGATCAGCGGCTATCTTGGGAAGAAGGGGCAGTTCGACGAAGCCGTCGCGGCATTCGCGGTTGCCTACGCCGACCAGAGCGAGCAGGACTACCGGGCGCTGTCCGAGGCGGCGCGAAGCGGTCGGATCGTGGTCAGCCTGAAAGGGTAGAGGGAGCCCCCCGGGCAGTGGGACATATTCGGGAAAAAGGAGTAACAATGCCGCTGCAGACCGTTCAACCGCTGGATGCACTTCCCCTCTTCGTCGGTCCTGTTTCTGATCAACGACCTGGACCGTCCCCACGAAGGGACTCTCATGACCAGCCAGCAGGCCCTTATCGATGTGCAGGAGAAGCTGAAAAAGTAGTAAAAAATACCCCGCCGGTTGGTACCGACGGGGTCAGGAAACTTCTGCCTCCACACATTCAATGGGCGTGGGCATCCTTTACGGCCAGTGACAGACCAATATAGGACCATCCGTGGCAGATCATGTCAATGGCCACGTAAAGACCAATCACCCAAAAGCCGCTAACCGGCCAACTTGCCATGATCATGCCGCCGAGAACAACCGATACAATGCCGGAGAAGAGGAGCCACCCCCACTGCCGGTATTCGCGATGCATGATCGCTGTTACCCCCCGGACGATCCCGAGAACCACCAGCGCCGAGGCAAGGAACAGGGTAAGTGTAGCCGACGCCGCAAGCGGATTCTGGATAACCACGTATGCCGCGAACAGATACAACGCGCCCATTAGCAGGTGCGACACTACGTTGCGCCACCCATGGAAGGAAAATGCCTGCACAGCCTGGGCCGCCCCGCCGACGAAGAGCAGAACGCCGAGATAGAAAATGCTTGCCAGGGTCACAGCGAAGAGCATGCCGAGACCGATGGTACCAAGAGCGACGAAAAGAATGCCGAGGGCCATTATCCATCCCCACTGCTTTTCCGACGCCCCGAAAAGAGCATCTCCGAAGAGATAATCGTGGTGTAAGGTTCCGGTTTTCATTGCTTTTACCTCCTTTATAGGATCTCCTTTATAGGATAATTATACACCTGTTTGCCCGCAGCGGCAGCTTTCTCTTCCCCACAGGCTGAAAGAGATGGGAAGAAGCAATGACGTCCCGGAATGCGTGCATCATCGTCCGCACCGGCAGGCTTGATACGCGTCCATGTCGGCGTGGCCGATGCCGCATCTGAACGCCTCCCAGGTGGCATCGGTGATAAACTTGTTTTTGGCGCTGCCGGCCCCGAAAAATGACCGGTATGTCTTGCGGGTCTCGGGATCGGAGCCGAGCCTGGCGTACACCAGGGCAAAGCCTGCAAGTGTGGGAGGTGTACCGTATGCCTGGGCAAAGTCGTACTCCCTGGACCAGTTCGCCTCCCCGGCGTTTTTCGCCGTTTCCAGGTTGGCCAGGACGTAGGTGGTGCTGTCGAGAATGTCGCCTGATACCGTCTGGTACGTGTAGAGTTTGAAGGCTGGGTTGCTGTTGCTGGACGGACCGACGGACGGGGCGACATGGATGGCGGCAAACGGCGTGCCGCCGTCGGAGATGAGACGGAACTCGTCGCGGTGGGTATGGCCGGCAAAGATAACCTCCACCGTGGTGGCGTATTTCTTCAGGAGCGCAATGAACGCGGTGTCAAACTTCTTCTGCCATATCGGCACCGGCCCCTTGGCGCAGCCGCTGGCGACGCTTCTTCTCTCGTCAGCACCGTTCGGTTCATGGTAGACCAGCCAGACCCTCTCTCCGTTCTTCCGAGCCATCTCCAGGGTTTTTTCGAGCCACGCCAGTTCATCCTTCCCCGGCCTGTCCCCCCCCTTTTTCGCCGGATAGAGCTTGCCATGGCCGTAGGTCATGAAATTCGCATTCGGCACCACGAACCGCCCCCCTTTGACCGTCGGGTGCGGCTTGTCGTAATGTCCCATGGCCGGAAAATCGCTCTCGAACGAACCGGCACTTCCCCCCCTGGCCACGCTCTTCTGCCAAGCCTTTGCCATCAGCGCCAGGAACGGCTCACCGGGTTTCACATCGTAGTTTTCCCGGGGGTTGTCGTTGTTTCCTAGCGTGAGGATGATCGGCGCTTCGAGGAAACGCTCGTCAAACATCCGCGCCATGAAACCCATCGTCTTTTCGAGGAACCGGAGGTACGCGGCATCGCTCCTGTCGGTGATTGTTTTCGAGGCTCTGAACTTTTCCCGCAGGCCGTGGGCGAGGAAGTCACCGGGAATTATGATGAAATCGGGTTTGGCGCTGGCAGCGCGCATGGCATCGAGGGCCGATGCCACCAGCGCATAGGCCGGGTCCTGGCCGTAGCTTCCGAGTCCGGCCGATAGGGATGATTCGAAGACCTTTTTCCATTCGTCGAGTCTGGCTGTTGCCAGCTTTCCCGCAATTGAGTCATCGGCCAGCGGGTCGAAGTGGATATCCGAGACGACCAGGAAGTTGCCCTGCCCCGCGGCGAACGAACTCAGCGGAGACAATAGCCCCAGCAGCATCATGCCGGCCGCCAGCCACCCCCGCCACTTACCGATTATTGCCATGGGTCGAATGCTCATTGGTCTCTCCTTGCTGATGTAATCGCATCTGCCGCATATTCAGTCTGAATTATAGCCCAGGTTCCGCTACTTTTTCGAGGAACGAGCCGAATATTTTCAGTGAATTTGCATTGGGCACGTGGTTGGATACAATAAGTTTGGTTAAATAATGGTTTGAAGGAGGACGCAATACGCCTCATTACGAAGAACAGCGCGATATTGTTGATGGTTTTCATCTCTTCACTGCTGTCTGGGAAGGCACTCGCCGAAATGACGCTGCTGAAGACAACTCCGATCGAAATCTCCTATGTCAAACCTCAGATCCCGGCGCACCAGCAAATCTACGAGTTTATGAAAAAGAATCGTGTGCTCGAACGCCTCCGAGACTATCTTAGTCATATTCGCTTACCCAAGACCTTGCTTTTGAAAACGGAAGGATGCAATGGCGTATCCAACGCCTGGTATGAAAATTCCGATAACTCAGTGACCGTTTGCTACGAATACCTGGAAGAGCTGAAGCAAAACGCTCCTGTTAAGACAACGCCCGGTGGTGCCACACATCATGATGCCATCTACGGGCCCATAATCGAAGTATTCCTGCACGAAATCAGCCACGCATTGTTCGACCAGCTAAAGGTTCCCATTCTCGGACGCGAGGAAGACGCAGCGGACCTGCTTGCGGCCTACGCAATGCTAAAACTGGATAAAGACATCGCACTCAGGACTGTCACAGGCGTGGCCTACATGTACGGGCGCGAGGCGCGGTCAGAGAATTTAAAGTTCGAGCGCTTCGCCGAAGTGCACGGCCTAAACGCTCAACGCCTGTACAATCTTCTATGCATAGCCTATGGCTCGGATTCGAAGCTGTTCTTAGACGTAGTAGAGAAGGGCTGGTTGCCAAAATCCCGGGCGGAAGGTTGTGCCGAGGAATACAAGCAGATCGAATACGCCGCTGAGAAGTTGTTAGGTCTGTACGTTGACGAGACCGTGGAGAAGAAAACCGACCGGAAAAAGCTGATGAGACCTATGGCGCCAACAAAATAGAGCGAAACGCTATCATAGGAGCAGCTCAAGCAAACGGGTGGACCAATCGCTATTACCGGCTATACTTTCTTGTATCCGCAAAAACAAACGATTAACTACTACTTGCATGGAACGTGGCAAAGCTGCGAACCCATGTCTAGGAACAAGTAACCCGATTACGGCAAGATTTCCAGCTTGACTCAGCGGAGGAACAATCATGACGAAAAACTATTCCCGGCCCAAACGGGTTCCCGAGCTTCAGCAGGGGGCTTACAGCGACGGCAATCCCCTTGATGACATCGAATATCTCCAGTGCAAGATCATTCTGAAGCCCGACCGTTTCACCTCTATTGCGGGCTTCCATGAGTTCGGCACTCTTGTGCGCCGTACGGCCGATGACCTCGGCATAGGGTTTTCCAGTGATGCCGTGGAGGAGCTGAGACCCCAGATAAGGGAGATCGTTTTCCTCGACACCCCGGACTACCGGCTCTACAACAACGCCTTCATTCTTCGCCGGCGTATTTCCTTCGAAGACGGTTTTCCCGTAGGTGAACCGGAAATTGTCTTCAAGTTCCGGCACCCGGACATGCAGAAGGCTGCGGAACTGGACGTACGGCCGAACATTGCCGGCAAGTACAAGTTAAAGTTCAAGGCGGAGGCCCTGCCGCTGCGCGATGAAATCGGCGGGATCCGCATGCTGTACTCCCATAACGTGCAGTTCGGCCTGAGCCAGGTTCATGAGGGGGAACGCTCCTCCATGGCGACCCTCGCGCGCGTCTTCCCGGCTTTGGCAATCCTGAAGAGATCCGAAGACGAAAGGGTCGAACTGGTGAGCCAGCAGTTCGTCGAGGAGGTGCTGCTGGATATTGGCGTACTCGACTTCGGCAAGGGAGTCACGGCCAAGGCCAATGTGGCGATGTGGCGCACGCGGGGCGAACATATGCCGCTCATTGGAGAGTTCTCGTTCCAGAGCAAGTTCAAGCGGAGAGACGAACTCCACGAGAAGGCAAAGAACCGCTGCGAGCAGTTCTTTGTCTCGCTCCAGCACAATGTCAGAGACCGTATCTCCCTCGGAACGACCAAGACAGGGGTGGTATACCACCTCCAGGGGAATAAGCCACAGGGTCACGAGTGATGGCTGAGCTTTTGCGAATCTATCAGGAGGTGAAGCCATGAAGACAGCCAAGCGGATAATGTGGAAGGCGTGCTTAGCGATGAGCCTGGCAGGCTTTTTGACAGGTTGTGCAATGCTTCCGAAAGAAAGAGTGGCAAGCAGTACGACTGACTATAATCTGGTGGTAGAAAAGGTCCAGAACGAAATGCTGCTGCTGAATGTCGTGCGTGCCAGCAAGCGCCGTCCGATGTACTTCACAGGTTTCAACCTGTTGCGGGGGAGCATGTCGTACAACTTCGACACAGGGAACATGACCGTTCCGTTCGGGAAAATAGGGACCGGGCTGAACGGCGCATACTCCATCGTGCCGAGCGTAAGCTATTCCACCAATCCATCATTTGATCTTGTTGTCTGGGATACCAAGGAGTTTACTGCCGGTATAATGACTCCTGTGACAATGGATACGGTCTATTATTATCTGGTGAGCCTGGGCTGGCCTAAGGAGATGCTGTTGCATCTTCTTGTCGAGCGCATAGAGCAATATGATAACGACAGGAAACTGGATACATACGAGAATGATCCCAGGAACAGGAACAAGTTTGAAGAGTTTCAAACCAAGCTCCGCGAGCTACTGAAATGCAAGTTCGTCGGCCGGGAAAGGTATAAGCCGATCGGGCCCAAATTACAGGCCAAGGAGATTAGTGATCTGCAACAGTTGATCGAAGTCCATAAAGCCGGACTGACGCTTAACAGCGTGACAGAGGGAAATAATGAATGGTACCAATTAAGTTCGAAAAAAACCGATTATTTTTACAGTTGCAGTGCGGAGAACAAACCAGAAGGCGACACGTATCGCATATCAGACGCCAAAGGTCATCATATTCCAAGCAATGACGATAAACAGGAATACAGGATATTTCTCAGGTCTCCGGAAGGAATACTGTATTACCTGGGTGAAATACTGCGCTCCGAAGTTGAAAAAGGATACGTGCCTACGATTCAGGTCTGCGAATCAAGACCGCCTGTCCCTTTGTTTGTAGTCAACAAGTCAGGTGACAATGACAATTCGGTTGTCACCGTAGATTACGAGGGAAGTAAATACTCCATCCCCGGAAACCCGGCATCCGCCGCCGACGATGGATGCAATGGAGACAGATCGATGCAGGTACTGACCTTTGTCTCACAGCTCATTGCCGGACAAAAAGCCGGCATGAATGTGCCTGTTACCGGTGCAGTAACCGCTGTCGGTCGATGATGAGACTCGGATGCAGTTTGAGCCCATCCCAAGGATGATTATCATATGAACCTTCTGAAACGACTGACACACCTGAGCCTTTCCACGCACGTAATAATAGCCCTGCTGTCCGGAATTGCCACCGGCCTGTTCTTCGGGGACCGGGTGGCATTTCTCGACACCGTGGGGATCGC
>DATNCC010000147.1:0-5107 GCA_035571735.1 Dongiaceae bacterium
CATATTAACCGTGGGAAACTCGCTATAAAAGCTTATCCGTCCCGATCGAGTCATTATTCTTGAGCCTTGCGGCAGATACTGCCTCAGGAGCAAACCTATCCGCTTTTGATCGTACCTGCCTCCGTCCTGCTCAATTGTATATGGTTGGTCTGCATCCCTGGGAATCTGCGCAATCAGAGAACTCAGGGAGAGTGCGCAAAACACCGCTATTGACAGCAGGTTCCTTTGCAGAATCGGTTTCAGACGGGGGGGCATCAGCCTTGCCAGCAAGGCCTCCGAGGATACCGCGCCCTGCCCGATCCAGAGGAAGAGAATCGGGAGGGAGAGCTGTGTGTACGCGGAGCCGGCCAGAAAGAAAACGATAATGAGCAGAAGCGGTGCAAAAGACGACAACAGGAACAACCTTTCAATGAATTTGCGCCTGGACCATCCTCCGGCAATGAATCCGACAAACGCCAAAACCCAGTAGTACCGCGGCAGCTCACCGGCAATCTCGCTCAGGTTGTTCCTGACGTTGTAAGGAATGAATCCGGGATAGTTGCGAATTATATCCAGGAAGCCGATCGGTTTGAAATCGAGTTGACGATAGACATCGAATTTTCCCAGGTACTGTCCCAACCCCACCCACAATGTTGGACCGGTTTTAGCGGTCAACTGCCAGGTACCTGTCTCATAATGCAGCAGCAGAACATAGGGAAAAGCCAGCGCCCAGAAGGCTGCCCAGCCTGGAATCAGAATTGCGGCCGCATCGCGGCGGCTTCCTCCTTCTGCAAGAATGTAAGCCACTGCAAACGGCGATGCCGCTGCAAAAACAATGAAAGCTTCCGGCCTGGTAAGATAGGCAAGCCCCATAGTTGCACCGGTCAGAACCGCTGCAGCAACGGATCGTTTGATGACCGCCCGATCAAAAAGATAGATCGCTGTAAGAAGCAGTGTAATGTACGTTGCCTGGCTCATTACTTCACAGGAGAGATCTCTCAGGGGGCCCCAGGTTATGGCAAGCAGACAGGCCAAAAGAGCAACGCTCCTGTCGAAGAACCGGTTCCCGAGCAGGTAGAGCGGAATCACGATCAGGCTCCCCATGATAATGGAAACGACCCGTCCCGCCAGTTCTACATCCCTGATGAACAGGTTGAATATTGCAATAAGAAAGGGGTAGAGAGGAGGAAAATGGGTTGCTTGCGCAAGACCGCCGGCTTTGAAGAGGCTTCGTCCTATTTCAGCATAGCCGACCCCGTCAGCGGATATCACTATGTAAAACTGTATGAAATAGGACCTGATCGCCAGTGCGGCTGCAAAGAGCAGTATCAGCAAAATCAGGTCACGACGATAACTGTATAAGAAATTTCGCAGATCAGACATTCATACTCCTGCTTTAATAGAAACCCGGACTTCGGGCTATTGCGATCATCTCCCCGCAACGAATCGGAATATTGAGCTGCCTCAACCGCTGGGGAATTAACCGGCCCAGGAGCCTTACAAGCGGCGTCAGCACAGGATGCGGATATATGACAAACTGGTTGATAATATAGTCAAGATTCAGATACTTTGGCGCCGGTTCAGTTCTGACCGGAATAAAGCCGGACTTCTGCAGACAAGTGTTTATAGTGACCGGTGAAAAATAGTAGATGTGCTCAAGCTTGTAATGGCTCCATTTGCCGCGCATGACACGCTCGGTAAGACTCTGGAGGTCAGGCGTGACTATCATCACCACCCCTCCCGGCTTCAGGATTCTTCGTACTTCATTGAGAAAAGCCACCGGATCCGGAACATGCTCGATCAGGTCGGAAAGTGTTACCAGATCGAAAGTTGCATCGGAGTAAGAAGCCTGTTCGAGAGTGCCGTTAAATATCCGTTTGCCGAACTTTGCTGAGGCCAATCCGGCCGAATAGGCGGACAACTCCACGCCGGCAACTTCCCAACCGAAACTCTGGGCAACTTCGAGAAAATACCCCGTTGCGCACCCCACATCAAGAACCTTGCCGGGTGAAGAGATGAGCGTTTCAATTTCATGCAGCCTGGAGGCAAAGGTAAGATGCTTCATCTGCCTCGGCAACGCATCGTTTTCTCCCGCAACCCCCCAGCTTTTGTAGTACTCTTCGGAATAGATCTTTTCCAGCATCTCTCCGGTCGGACGCGGCCAGAGAAATGCGAGGCCACAGGCACACTCCCTGACAGGCAATGGGCCAGCGTGCCTCTCGGCACTTGAAGTTCCCCCGCACAAAGGGCAGATATGCACTTCCGACATCACAGAAGCCCCTTCCAGAGTAAACTGAGCTCTGCCTGACAATTCAAGTAACAAAGCCTGCAACGTGCCGTTTCCTGCCTCAGTTCCCTATAGGCTGGCGATCGCCAAATTTCGGCAATCCCTTCGCCGTTTATGGTCTCAGCAATCCAGCGGCCCATCTGGAAATAGCCCAGACAGGGAGCAACGCGTCCGTACGGATCGACAAATATGGAGGTATGTCCGGCATTGCATTCTACCGGAAAAGGTTTGCCTGCAAACGCCTGTTCAATTGCGGAGATATATCCGGGCGAGTTTTCCAGGGGCAGCCGATCGATTGATCGTAATCGATCAGCTATTCCTTTCAGCTCCGGGCTGGCGATCACACGGCATGTCTTCTCATTTATTTCGTGCAATGGATTAATGCCGATCCGATGGAAACCGGTTTCCGCGGCTAATGCCACTATTGCATCGAGCTCAGCCAGATTTGCTTCGCTTAATACCGTTACAGCAGTCAGGCGTATCGGCGAGTTTTGACTTTTGATCGCTTCGGCCAGCCTGCGGGCACCGCTGAGGGTCTTGGCAAATATTCCCTCGCCGCCGCGTGAAGCGTCGTGGGTGGTCCCGGTCGCGCCGTCAAGCGATATATTGATATTCGTGGGTGCGGACTGAATCAGTTTATCAATGACCCCCTCCTTATTCAGGAGTATGCCGTTGGTGCTCAAGGCAACCGGAATCCGGTAGCTGCGGGCATGGCTGATCAGTTCAAAAATATCCTCCCTCAGCAGCGGTTCGCCGCCGGTAAAACCGACACCGCTGGTGCCGATTTCCAGTAACTGGTCGATGATACGCTTCATGCCGGCCGTGTCGATTTCCGGACCTTTGTGGCGATCGGTAAGATGACACATCTCACAGCTGGAATTGCACCGGTAGGTGACGAAAATGCCCCCCATAAGGGGACCAGTCAGAGCTCTGCCAGCCGTAGCTTTCATACTCAGGGGTATGGCAACGTATTTGATCCCCTGGCCAACAAGCCATTTGATGTTGCTTTGGCGGAGGTTCTCCGCCAGTATTTCCCGCATCCCCTTGCGCATCAGTTACCTTTCTCCATCGCCCGGCGTGTCGCGGTCCCATGCAGTTCCCAGAGACCGGCAAAATGGTTGCGAATGCCGGCAAGCACAGTATCTACCTTTATGGCGCTCAGGCAGAGATTGCGCCCGGCACAAGGCGCCGTCTTGACGTTAAAGACATTGAGGCATGGGCTGCAGTACAGTTCCTCATGAAAAACGAGAGTGTCCCCTCCTCTGGGTCCGTAAAGTACCGGCGTTTCAGGGCCGAAAAACGAAACTGTCGGGATCCCGAGGGAGGCGGCCAGATGGAGCGGGCCGCTGTCGTTGGTAATGAAAAGATCGCAGTGCGTCATGACTCCGAGCAACTCTCCGAGAGATGTCTTGCCGGCCAGAGCAATCACGCGGTCGTTCCCGCCGAACGGCGCAATTACTTCGTTCACGTATGATAAGTCCCCGGCCCCGCCGACAAAAAGCAAACGGGCGTCAAGTTCAAGGAGGAGGGCGGAGGCCAGCTGCTGAAAATGCTCTTTAGGCCAGCGTCTCTCCAGGGACAGGTCACTGACATTGACATTGAAGGCAATAAGCAATTCATTCGAGCCAACCCCCTCGGCGGCAAGCAGTTCCGAAGCTCTCTCCAGATCGCTGGTGCTGATCATCGGACGTTGAATGGTGCCATCCGTTATTCTTACATCCAGAGGTGCGGCCAATGCGCCGATAACCTCGGTAATATGCTTGAAGTGGTTGTAGTAAATCTGGTCGGTGAGCAAGTCGCCGCGCCAGAGCTGGCGCATGAAATACCCGATTCGGACCGGGCTGCCGGAGAGATAGGTTGTGATGGTAGAGAATTTGGAGAAGAACTCCATATCTATAGTGACATCATATCGTGCCCGGCGGATAACCCGGAGCGACCGGAGCAGATCTCCGGCAAACTGCCGCAGAGTCCCGGTGCGAAGGGTGTAGACTTCGTCGACCAGGCCAAGGCGCATCACTATTTCCCGATTTGACTCGAAGGTCAGAAAACCGATACTTACGTCCGGATGACGGGCTTTGATGGCACGGAGCATGGGGGAGGCCAGCAGGATGCTGCCCATGCCAAAGAATTTCATGACCAGAATGCGCCGACAGACGCTGACATGTTGCCGGGGGAATATCTCCCGTATACGCTGGACAATATCGAGGAACAAGCAGACAGGGATGCCCACATAGTGATCGATGGTTTTCATGGTGCTGGTTTTCATGGGCAGGTCAACGCTTCTTGAAAAATCGGCCGTTTCGCAGTGCAGCTCGAAACGTCTTGATAAAACCGCGTCCTTCGGACCGTTGATAGAGATGAAAATAGACGATTCCGAACCATATTCTGAATAAGAAGTTTTCGGGCAGCTTGATAAGCAGCCGGATCACCGGTAAGAGAGGCGGCATAAGCACCGCCGTCTGAAAGAACTTGTGCAGGTTTGCCAACTGCCGTCGATCGGGATTTGTCAGTGCCGACGTGATGTGAAACGAACCCTCCATGGAGTCTGGCGACAAATCGCTGGCGAGAAAGCCGCGATTGCGCGCATAGTCAGCCAGACGCGTGCCGGGATACGGCATAAAGATTGAGCACCAGGGGAAGTCAGTCCCGATGGCGACATTCAGCTGCACGGTTTTCAGCGCCTGCTCGATTGTTTCACCCGGAAAGCCGACAATATTATATGTCCTGAATGTTATGCCGTTTTTTTTGAGTATTGCAGCGCCTCGACAGATCTCATCATCTGATATGGCCTTTTTAAGCACCGCATTCCTGATATGTTCATCACCCGATTCTATGCCGAAA
>DATNCC010000148.1:0-3804 GCA_035571735.1 Dongiaceae bacterium
CGTGCGGTGTTACGGCATCAGCTTCCGAGGCCCCCGTCAGCGCCTCAAGCGAAGCGGCACAAACCGCCGGCACCGAAATCGGCAATACAACCGGTGCCTCGCTGCAGATTAATCTGTCAATCGACAGGGAAACGGCAACCGCCTCGCTCCGTTCCGCTCCGATCATTATCAGCGCCGACCTCAGCCGTGCCGACGAACCCGTCCCCGACGGTACGGCCGTGGATTTCGCCATCAGTTCCGGAACCGGAACCCTCAGCGGAGCAACCGCGACTGTCGACGGCATCGCCACCGTCAGACTTGCCAGCACAACCGTCGGCACGGTAGTCGTCAGCGCCACGGCCGAGTCTGTTTCCGCTGACATCAGTGCATCATTTCTTGCCCAGCCGAAACAGGCGATTGTGAAGGTTGCCACTGTCGGGACCCTGGCCTCCGCTACCCCAATCGGCGGCCTGCTCGCCAGCGTGGCCTACCCGGCTGGCGGGTATGCGATCGCCTCTGGCGGCGTGTCTCCCTCCGGAGTCGCCAGCGGCGCCACGACCACCCTCGCCGCCAACACCGGGACCGCAGGGCAAGTGATCCTGGCCCTGCTCGACGTCAACGGCATCCAGACCGGCGAGTTCGCCACCCTGACCTTTCAGGTCGCGGACGGATTCCTCCCGAACATCGACGACTTTTCCGTTACCCCCGCAGCCAGCGTCATTGCAGCCGCCAGAAATGCCACCATACCCGGCATTAGCGTTGTTATCCAGAGCCTCAAGCTCAGGTAGCCGCAGGAAAAACCTTTGACGGCTTTTCCATGAAAACCGGCCAGGGTAACAGATGGAGCGTAATTTCCGACTTTCCATACCCGAGATATTTTCCCCTAGCAGGCGGGAGCAAATACCATGAGACAGCTCATCGCGCAACATCGCCATTCGATCGGCGAATTTATAAAATTCGCCCTCGTCGGCCTGCTGAATACGGGCGTCGATGTGGCAATCTTTTTTCTGCTCACACGGTTTGGCATGCCGTACGTGGCGGCACAAATAGTTTCCTACTCCTGCGGAGCAGCCAACAGTTATCTGCTCAACAAGTTCTGGACATTTCGCTCCTGCGGCCTTTCCTATTCTGAGATTGTCCGCTTCACAACTGTAAATCTGATCTCGCTGGGGATTTCGGTCGTTGTGCTGAGCCTGCTGCACGGCACGGCCGGCCTGGACCTGCCAGCGGCCAAAGGGGGAGCAACGGTCTGTGCCCTGGCGGCGAATTTTCTTGGGAACAAGCTCTGGGTCTTCAAATAAGGGGGGTAACATGACAGGGGAATGGTGGGTTATATCGTCGCTCTGCTGCGGACTCTTCCTTCTGGGAACCGGGATGGCGAGCCGCGCGCGGGCGACCCGTGATGAAACGGAAGCGCCTGTCGGAGGAAAACTGATCCTGCTCCTGGCCGGAGCCGCGCTTTTACGGGTGGCGCTGTCGGCAACCACCAGGGGCTACGCCGCCGACATCGGAACTTTCAGCGCCTGGGCAGGGCATGCAGCCGACGGTCTGACCTCTTTCTACTCTCCGGGCTACTTCGCCGACTATCCACCCGGCTATATCTATCTGCTCTGGGTAGTCGGCAAGCTGCGGCTTGCGCTGGGAATCGACTTCGACAGCCCCGCTTTTCTGGTACTGCTGAAGCTTCCGGCGATCCTGGCGGACTGCGCCATAGCAGGAATCCTCTTCCGCCTCGCCCGCCGCTATTGGAGCGGCACTAGCTCACTGATTCTGGCGGCCCTGTACGCCTTCAATCCGGCCGTCATTCTCGACTCGGCGGTCTGGGGCCAGGTGGACAGCGTCCTGACGCTCCCGCTTCTGCTGGGGATCATTCTGCTGGAAAACAGTCCGGCGGGTGCGGGAGCCTCCTTTGCCATTGCGCTGCTGATCAAACCCCAGGCGCTCATCTTTGCCCCACTGCCGATCCTCTGGTTCGGCATCCGCTTCCTGCACCGTGAACGGCACGCCATGTCGGACCTGCTCAAGTTCAGCGGCACTGCCATCGCAATCTTCTGCCTGGCCATCCTCCCCTTTGCGCTGAACGAGAGCCCCGGCTGGATCATCTCGAAATACGGCAGTACCCTGGCCTCCTATCCCTATGCCACCTTCAACGCCTTCAACCTGTTTGCCCTGACCGGAGGCAACCTGGCGCCGGCTGCGGAGCGGCTCCTTTTTCTGCCATATGCGGCCTGGGGAAACATCTTCATCGTTCTGATTGTTCTGTTTTCAACGCTGGTGGCGTTACGCGGGAGAGATTCAACCCGCTTCTGGTACATTCCCCTGTTTCTTTCTGCATCGGTCTTCGTCCTGTCGGCCAAGATGCACGAACGCTATCTTTTCCCGGCGCTGGTGCTGGCGCTGGCATTCTACATCGTCACTCGTGAACGCTGGGGACTCCTGCTTTTCGCCGGCTTCAGTGCGACACAGTTTCTGAACGCAGCAGTGGTGCTGGCGCTCGGCTATCGGGAAATCTATGCCGTGCCGCGGCTTGATCCGCTGCTTCTGGCCGTATCACTGGCCAATGTGCTGCTCTTGCTGCTGTTGGTGAGGGTCGGATACCGGCGCTACATCGCAGCAGCTCACCACGTACCGGATCAGGCCGCCAGCGGGTAGCGCTTTTCCCCGCTTTTTTGAACAACCACCGGCTTCGCCTGCGTCTCCCTGCTGAAATTCAGTTCCTCCCGCACCACGTAGAGCGGCCGCCCCTTGGCCTCGTCGTAAATCCTTCCGATATACTCACCGATGATTCCCAGCATCAGCAGGACAACGCCGTTGAAGAAGAGGTTCACCGCCATCATCGAAGCCCAGCCGGTCACCGTGGTGTTGGTGAAGAGCTTCTGGTAGATCACCACCATGAGGTAGGAGAATCCGACCAGAGAGACGGTGACACCCACATAGGTTGCCAGTTTCAGAGGTTTGTAGGAAAACGAGGCAATGCCGTCAAAGGCAAACCGGAGCATCTTCTTGAGGGGATACTTGGTCTCACCCGCAAAGCGTTTTTCCCGGACGAACTCCACACCGGTCTGCCTGAATCCGAGCCAGCTGATAATCCCGCGCACATAGCGGTTGCGCTCCTTGACACGCTTCAGGGCGTCGCACACCTTGCGGTCGATCAGGCGAAAATCGCCCGTATCCACCGGAATGTCGACATCGGTCAGCTTCTGGAGGATGCGGTAGAAGGCGGCCGAGGTAAAGCGTTTGAAGAGGGTCTCCCCCTTGCGCTTGGCACGCTGGCCGTAGACGACGTCAAAGCCCTCGCGCCACTTGGCGATCATCTCCGGCATCACCTCCGGAGGGTCCTGGAGGTCGGCATCGATGACGATCACCGCGTCACCCGAGGCGTAGTCCATTCCGGCCGTGATGGCGGTCTGGTGGCCGAAATTGCGGGCGAAATCGATCAGGCGGACGCTGGTGTCGGTCTCGCAGATGCAGCGGATGATTTTCGAGGTGGCATCCTGGCTGCCATCGTTGACAAAAATCAATTCATAGGGTTCGTTCAGCCCCTCCAGCACCCCCTTGAGCCGTGAATAGGATTCATAAATAACAGCTTCTTCGTTGTAAACCGGGACCACTACGGAAATTACGGTCTTTTTCATGATGTCGCCTTTCTTGTTGCGGGTCACTCCCCGCACTGTCGATTGTTGAAATGGTCGAGTGTCGCCACGCGGAGCCAGACTTAAAAGAGCCAGGTCGGGAGCCACCTGAGTCCGGCTATATATCCCTCCGGGACCTGCATCCCGGACAGGGCCGGATAGAAGAGGATGAAGAGCCCGCCCGTGACGGCAA
>DATNCC010000149.1:0-4569 GCA_035571735.1 Dongiaceae bacterium
GCCTGCACCAGATCGGCCGGAACCGGGCCGGTCACTCCTGTATCGCGGAGCGCCTTGACCCGGTCACCCACCGTCTTCAGGTAATCGGGATTGGTCGGCCCGCTGTTGGAGCCGCCGGAGCCGAGCGGATTGTAGCCGAAATCGCCGGCTGCGGAGGGTCGCGGCCAGAAGTATTTTGCTTCGGAAAACGGCTGCCCGATCAGTGTCGAACCGATCTCCTTGCCGTTCTTGTCGACAATGAAGCTCCCCTTCGCCTGTTTCGGAAATATCGCGTATGCAACGCCGGTTACAACTGCCGGGTAGATGCCGCCGCAGATTATGGTAAAGATGATTAACATCAGGATAGCCGGACGTATTTCTTTCATTATGTTTGTCTCCTGTAGGGGCGACGCATGCGTCGCCCATCATTGCCGTCGTCGCTGTGAAAGGGCGAGGCATGCCTCGCCCCTACATTTTCCATCACACCATCATCCCGATAACCATATCGATCAGCTTGATCCCCACGAACGGCGCAACCATCCCCCCTACTCCGTAGATAAGAAGATTGTGGATCAGGAGTTTCTCGGCCGGCATGGGACGGAACCTGGTTCCCTTCAGGGCCAGCGGCACCAGCATCGGAATGATGAGCGCGTTGAAGATTACTGCCGACAGGATGGCGCTGAACGGGCTTGCCAGGTGCATGACGTTGAGCACCCCCAGTTGCGGGTAAATGGAGAGCATCATCGCCGGGATGATGGCGAAGTACTTGGCCACGTCGTTGGAGATGCTGAAGGTGGTCAGGTTGCCGCGGGTCATCAGGATCTGCTTCCCGACCTCCACGATGTCCAGCAGCTTGGTCGGGTTGCTGTCCAGGTCGATGATATTGGCCGCCTCGCGGGCCGGCTGGGTGCCGGTGTTCATGGCCACCGCCACATCGGCCTGAGCCAGTGCCGGTGCATCATTGGTGCCGTCGCCGGTCATGGCCACCATGAAGCCCTGCTCCTGGTACTCGCGAATCAGGCGCAGCTTCTCTTCGGGCTTGGCCTGGGCCAGGAAGTCGTCAACCTGGGCTTCAGCCGCAATGGCCGCAGCGGTCAGCGGGTTGTCGCCGGTGACCATAACGGTCCTGATCCCCATGCTGCGCAGCTGCAGGAAGCGCTCCTGGATACCGGCCTTGACGATATCCTTGAGGTTGATAACCCCCAGGAGCTCGCAATCCTTGCAGACCACCAGCGGCGTGGCCCCGCTCCTGGCAATCTTGTCGACCACATCGGCAAGATCGCCGGGGATGGCTGCGCAGCCCAGCTTCTTCACAAAAGCAATAGTCGAGTCGGAGGCGCCTTTGCGGTACTGTTTACCGGTCATATTGATGCCGGAGAGGCGCGTGTCGGCGCTGAAATCCACGATTTCGGCATCGGTCGGGATCTCCCTGCCCAGACCGTACTTCTGTTTCGCCAATACCACCACGCTGCGCCCTTCCGGGGTCTCATCGCCAAGTGACGCCATCAGGGCCGCCTCGGCCAGCTCGGATTCGCTGTGACCACCCACCGGCACAAAAGCCACCGCCTCGCGGTTGCCATGGGTAATAGTGCCGGTCTTGTCCAGCAGCAGCACGTTCACATCGCCTGCGGCTTCGATGGCCCGGCCGGAAAGGGCGATGACGTTCTTCTGGAAGAGGCGGTCCATTCCGGCGATACCGATGGCCGGCAGCAGTGCTGCGATGGTGGTCGGCGCCAGGCAGACGAACAGCGCCACGAGGATGGTAAGCGAGACCGGGGTCCCCTGCCCGGCCGCCTTGACGCTATAGATGGAAAGCGGGCTGATGTTGGCGCAGACCAGGAGGAAGACCAGGGTCAGGGCGATGAGAAGTACCTCAAGGGCAACCTCGTTTGGGGTCTTGCGCCGCTTGGCCCCCTCGATAAGGGAGATCATCCGGTCGAGGAAGGTTTCTCCCGGATTGGCGGTGATCCTGACGATGATGGCGTTTGCGATGACCGTGGTGCCGCCGGTTACAGCGCTGCGGTCGCCGCCCGATTCGCGGATCACCGGGGCCGACTCGCCGGTCACGGCCGACTCGTTGACCAGGGCAGCACCTGCCACCACATCGCCATCGCCGGCGATCATCTCATGGGCTTCTACCAGAATGACGTCCCCCTTGCGGAGCTGGCTGGCGCCTACTGTGGTGTAGTTTGTACCGAACTCCGGCTTGTCCAGACGCTTGGCGGTCACGTCGGTCCGCGACTTGCGCAGAGATGCGGCGCGGGCCTTGCCTCGACCTTCGGCCAGAGCTTCGGCAAAGGTGGAGAAGAGGACGGTCAGCCAGAGCCAGAGGGAGACGGTGCCGGTAAACCAGGCCGGTTCCCGGTTAGCACCGGCAAGCGACATGACAAAAGTAACCAGAGTGATGACACTGGCGATCTCAACGCAAAACATGACCGGATTGCGCCAGAGAATGCGGGGATCGAGCTTTTTCAGGGATTCGAGCAGGGCGGGTCGCATGATCCGTGTGTCGAATATCGATATCGGTGCTGCTGCATGTTTCGACATTTTCATTGACCTCCCAGCATGACCAGATGTTCGACGATCGGTCCCAGGGAGAGGGCCGGGAAGAAGGTGAGGGCGCCGACAATCAGGATCACCAGCGTCAGCCAGAGGGCGAACG
This sequence comes from Dongiaceae bacterium, assembly GCA_035571735.1. Lineage (GTDB taxonomy): Bacteria > Desulfobacterota > Desulfuromonadia > Geobacterales > Pseudopelobacteraceae > JACRCG01. Next base: position 2,642 of record DATNCC010000149.1, read on the forward strand.
GAACCTTGTCGGTGGGCAGGGTTCCCAGGCTGGGGGGGACGTACTTCTTCTCAGCCAGCGACCCTGCCATGGCGAGCACCGCAATAGCCGGTACATAACGTCCTAGAATCATCGCCAGCGAGCCCAGGATGTTATAGAAATCGACGTTGGCGTTCAGTCCCGCAAAGGCGCTGCCGTTGTTGTTGGCCATGGAGGCGAAGGCGTAGAGAACCTCTGAGAGGCCGTGGGCGCCGGGGTTGGCCATGGATGACACAGCCCGCGGGGTGATCATGGCGATTCCCGACGTGATCAGGACCACGACCCCGGCCGTCAGGATCGTCAGGATCGACAGCCACATCTCTTGCACCTCGATCTTCTTCCCCAGGTACTCCGGCGTCCGGCCGATCATCAGGCCGGAGACGAAGACCGCGATAATGGCGAAGGCCAGCATGGTGTAGAGCCCAGAGCCTACCCCGCCGAAGACGATCTCGCCCAACAGGATCAGACTCAAAGGGATTATGCCGCCGATGGGAGTGAGCGAGTCGTGCATGGTATTGACCGCGCCGCAGGAGGTGCCGGTGGTCGCTACGGTGAAGAGGTTGCTCCCGGCCATGCCGAAGCGTACTTCTTTTCCTTCCATATTAATGCTCTGTACGCCCAGCTTGGCCACCAGCGGATTACCGCTGCTTTCGGCCCATTGAAGAACGCCGAAGGAAGCGATCAGGACGAAAAGCATAATACCCAGAAGCGTCCACCCCTGGCGGGTGTTGCCCACCATGACTCCGAAGGTGTAGGTCAATGCGCCGGGGATGAGCAGGATCAGCAGGATCTCGATAAAGTTCGATAGCGGTGTCGGGTTTTCGAAAGGGTGGGCCGAGTTGGCGTTGAAGAAGCCGCCGCCGTTGGTTCCCAGCTCCTTGATCGCCTCCTGGGAGGCGACCGGCCCCATGGGCATGGTAACCTCCTTCGCGGTCACGCTCTCGGTGACCGGGTTCCCCTTGGTATCCTTGAGCGGGCTCCCCTTGTCGTCCAGTTTCGGTTTGTCATAGATTACCTGCTGGACAAGCGGAACGGTCTTGTAAGGGCTGAAGTTCTGGATTCCCCCCTGGGAAACCAGGGTAATAGCGAGGATAAGGGAGATGGGGAGCAAGATGTAGAGGATGCTGCGAGTCATGTCTACCCAGAAATTGCCCAGCATGGAGGTCTTGCGCCGGGTAAAGCCACGAATCAGAGCAACGACGATGGCCATGCCGGTGGCTGCGGAGACAAAATTATGCACTGCCAGCCCTGCCGTCTGGGTGAAGTAGCTGGCGGTCTGCTCGCCGGCGTAGGCCTGCCAGTTGGTGTTGGTTACGAAGCTGACAGCCGTGCTGAGAGCCAGCTGCCAGGTGAAGGCGGGCAGTTTTTGCGGATTGAGCGGCAACAGGTGCTGGGTCATAAGGATGGCGAAAAGTGCCACAAACAGCACCAGGTTGAACATCCCCATGGCACAGGCATAGCGCCGCCACCCCATCTCCTCGTCCTTCTGCACCCCGCAGATCCTGTAGAGCAGGTTCTCGCAGGGGACAAGGACAGGCGACAGGAAGGTACGCTCACCCTGGTAGACCTTGGCCATGAAGCCGCCGAGCGGTTTGATCATGGACAGCAGTACGACAAAAAAGAGGATCGTCTGCAGCCATTCGTAGGTGTTCATGATGATTTCTCCGCGGTATCTGTAGCACTGGTTTTGAGCAGCTGCCGGGCAATGGTTACCGGTATGACGACCCAGGCATTTTTTTGGCGGTCGAACACCGGCACCTGCCCATGTTCATAGTCGGGAGGCGGAATGGTGGTTAAACCGTTCTCGTACTGAAGCATATCAGCTTCCTCAAAGATTTCACCTTCATAGAGACCGTTTTCAGTGTCGAACAGCCAGGCTTTCATGATTGTGCTCCTTGAACAGCGAACTT
>DATNCC010000150.1:0-14735 GCA_035571735.1 Dongiaceae bacterium
CACCGGCTCCCAGGAGTTCCCAGGAGACGCGAGCCGCCTCCCCTTCGGTCTGCTCGACAAAGACCCAGACATTCCGGTACCCGGCAATCAGTTCTCGCCGCTTCTTCTCTTCCTCGTCGATCTCCTCTGATGGAAGAGTTCCCTGTTTTTCCCACTCGGCAAGAATAACCAGTTCATCAGGAGTGTAGAAAATCTCCAGGGCGCTGCCGGGGCACGCCTTGACGCACTTGACGCAGCCGATGCATTTTTCCAGCAGGATCTGCGGTTCCCCCGCCTCGCTCATCTCGATGCCGTTCACCGGACAGATGCTCTGACAGCGGGCACCGCAAGCGATGCACTTCCCTTCAAGGAGGCGGACCTTGCCGCGCGGTTTTTTTATAGTTTTCTTTGGTTCGCTCATTTATTCATTCCTTTACATTTCAGCAACCGTCACACCGTCAGCATGTCTGTTGCCAGCAGCCGCTCCATCAACATTCGCGTCGTTCCGGCCGGATCGCCCAGACCGTCGCCCAGTATCTCCCCCGTGGCCCGCTCCGGAGAGAAAATCTTGCTCACCCAGGTTGGGGAGCCTTTGAGGCCGATGCTGTTGACGTCCAGCTTCAGCTCTTCGTTACTCCATACGGTTATGGGCGCCTTCTCTGATTGCAGGCGCATCGGGACGGTCGGATAACGCGGCTGGTTGATCTCCCTGACGACGGTGATCATCGCCGGCAGATGCGCCTCGACGATCTCGTAACGTCCCTCCAGCTTTCTCCTTACCCGGATCCTATTGGAGAGGAAATCCAGATGCTCGATCCGGTCGACCAGCGTCAACTGGCTCAAGCCGAGGCGCACCGCGATGCCCGGTCCAACCTGGGCCGTGTCGCCATCGATGGTCTGCTTGCCGCATATCACGAGGCCCAGAGGCTTGCTTGCCGCCAGTTTCCTGATGGCAGCCGCCAGAACGTTGCTGGTCGAGAGGGTATCGGCACCGCCGAAGAGCCGATCCGAGAGGAGCACCGCATCATCCATGCCGAGTGCCAGCGCCCTTTTCAATGCCGCACCGGCATTGGGAGGCCCCATGGAAAGGGCTGTCGCATGGAGGCCGAAACGGTCCTTAAGCCGCAGACTCTCTTCGAGGGCATGCACATCATAGGGGTTGATGATGAACGGAATCCCGTCACGGATAAGGGTGTTGGTGGCCGGGTCGATCTTGACCTGGGTCGTATCGGGCACCTGCTTGATACATGTGACTACGAGCATGGGAATCACTCCTTGAATTTGTTACAGACAGGAACTATTCAGCGCTCCGACATCATTGAATCGCTCTATCAGCATATGGAAACCCTTCCTCATGATCTCGGAAGCCGACAGGTTTGTATCCTCCATGAGTTGTTTGACGTTCTTCAGTTCGTCGTCGGTTAATCTTGCGGAAATGATCGTGTCCTTGGTGATCTCTTTATATTTTCTTTTCATTTTCATGCTCCTCTCAATCAGAATGCGTTTCAGGCAATGACAAACCGCCTGTCGGGGTACAAGGCAATTTTGATACCAAGTTCGTGAAAGGTAAGGGTGGGGGACGTAGGACGGCGGTTAACCCGCCGTAAATACAGCGATTACAGAGGAATGAGACGTTTTTATATCGGACAAACAGCACCTGTAGTTTGCAGGCCGGGCTGCCTGAGAGCGGCGCCATCTCTGTTCCGAAGCAGAACGAATGTGCCGGAACGGAACAGAGTCGCTGTTCGATCATGGAACAGTGACAAGGTGCCTGGTCAGGCTTGCTACCAAGGCCATATTTTTCAACATACTGATATATCAGAATTTATTAGACACATATCCGAGGCGCAATTGATTGTTCCGGATGTTGGCATGCGTTATGTAATATCGTAGAAAAGCGTTTTACCACTTGACGGTGGTGACACCAAAAAAAACTGAAAGAGAAGGAGAGCACAAATGGCTTTAGCAGATCAGACTTACGGATTTTACATTCCAACGGTTTCACTGATGGGCGTGGGTTGTTCGAAGGAAGCGGGAGAGCAGGCCAAGGCGCTCGGCGCCACCAAGCTGTTGATCGTTACCGACGCAGGACTTTCCAAGATGGGAGTTGCCGACAAAATCAAGGGCTATATAGAAGCAGCCGGCCTCAAGGCAGTCATCTTCGACGGCGCGGAACCGAACCCGACCGACACCAATGTCCATGACGGCGTGAAGGTCTACCAGGAGAGCAAGTGCGACGGCATCGTTTCCCTGGGCGGCGGCAGCTCCCATGACTGCGGCAAGGGTATCGGCATGGTGGTCGGCAACGGCGGCAACATCCGCGACTTCGAAGGTGTCAACAAGTCCACCAAGCCGATGCCTCCTTTCCTTGCGATCAACACCACCGCCGGCACCGCTTCCGAGATGACCCGCTTCTGTATCATCACCAACACCGATACCCATGTAAAGATGGCCATCGTCGATTGGCGTTGCACTCCGAATATCGCGATCAACGATCCGGTCCTGATGGTCGGCAAGCCACCGGCACTGACCGCAGCAACCGGCATGGACGCCCTGACCCACGCGGTCGAGGCATATGTTTCCACGATCGCCACACCGATCACCGACGCCTGCGCCATCAAGGCCATCGAACTTATCGCCAAGTATCTCAGCCCGGCCGTGGCCAACGGCGAAAACCTCGAAGCCCGCGACAAGATGGCCTATGCCGAGTACCTTGCCGGCATGGCCTTCAACAACGCCAGCCTCGGCTACGTTCACTCCATGGCCCATCAGCTGGGCGGTTTCTACAACCTCCCCACGGCGTCTGCAACGCCATCCTGCTCCCGGCCGTCAGCCAGTTCAACCTGATCGCCTGCCCAGAGCGCTACGCCGACATCGCCGTTGCCATGGGCGAGCACATCAGGGGCCTTACGGCGTTGGAAGCGGCGGAAAAGGCGATCAGCGCCATCCGCAGACTCTCGGCTGCCATCGGCATCCCCGCCGGCCTCAAGGAGCTGAACGTCAAGGTAGAAGACCTGAAGGTCATGGCCGAGAATGCCAAGAAGGATGCCTGCCAGTTCACCAACCCGCGCAAAGCGACACTGGAGCAGGTTGTCGAGATCTTCAAAGCAGCAATGTAACAATCTGTCCCATCTCCCTGAGGACCCTCAGGGAGATGGGACAGATATCGGCGAATTAAGCATAATAATCTCCGAGCCATACGACCTGACAGGGCAAACCTCATGGCGTCCGGCCTACGGGTTTCGCGGGAAACGGCGAAGCCTCCCTTTCGGGAAGGAGTCCTGCCGCGCCGCGGTAGAAAAATACATATGATCGGGAGAAACCAAGATGGACAAAATTTTACGCGTTAACATGACCGACCTGAGCACAAAAATCGAGCCGGTCCCGGCAGCCTGGGCCGGGCTTGGCGGCCGCGGTTTGACCTCGACCATCGTCGCGGCGGAAGTACCCCCCACCTGTCACGCCCTGGGGGTAAACAACAAACTGGTATTCGCCCCGGGACTTCTGACCGGCACCCCGGCCGCCAACTCCGGCCGCCTTTCCGCCGGTGCCAAGAGCCCGCTGACCGGCACCATCAAGGAGAGCAACGCCGGCGGCACCGCAGCCCAGATGCTGGCCAGGCTGGGCGTCAAGGCGCTGATCATCGAAGGGCTCCCCAGCGAAGATAAATGGTACAGCCTGCATGTCAATATGGATGGAGTCAGCATACAGGAAGAAACCGAGCTGATCGGCCAGGGCAACTTCGCCGTGATCGAGGCACTTGAGGCCCGCATCGGCAAGAAAACCGGCCTTCTGACCATCGGCCCGGCCGGCGAAATGAAAATGACCGCCGCCAACATCTCGGTCAAGGATCCGGACAGCAAGCTCCGCAGCCACGGCCGTGGCGGTCTCGGCGCCGTGATGGGCTCCAAGAAGATCAAATTCATCTCCATTGACGACGCCGGCGCCCCCAAGGTGATAATTGCCGATCCGGAAAAGTTCAAGGTGGCGGCGAGAACCTTTGCCAAGGCACTGATGGACCACCCGGTCAGCGGCGAAGGGCTGCCGACTTACGGCACCAACGTGCTGGTCAACATCCTCAACGAGGCCGGCGGCCTGCCGACCCGCAACTTCAAGGTCGGCCGGTTCGACGGTGCCGACAAGATCTCCGGCGAGACCATGCACGAGACGATCGTCGCCCGTGGCGGCAAGCCGAAGCACGGCTGCCACGCCGGCTGCATCATCCAGTGTTCACAGGTTTACAACGACAAGGACGGCAAGTACCTGACCTCCGGTTTCGAGTACGAAACGATCTGGGGCCTCGGCGCCGACTGCTGTATCGACAACCTGGACGACATCGCCCGTGCCGACAGCATCATGGATGACATCGGCATCGATTCGATCGAAACCGCCGTCATGTTCGGCGTGGCGATGGAAGCCGGTATTCTCAACTTCGGTGACAGCAAGGAAATGTTGCGCGTACTTGCCGAAGAAATCGGCAAGGGAACCCCACTCGGTCGCATTCTCGGCGGCGGCGCCGGTTCTGTCGGCAGGGCCTATGGCGTGACCCGGGTGCCGGTAGTAAAAAATCAGGGTATCCCCGCCTACGACCCTCGTTCGGTAAAGGGTATCGGCATCACCTACGCAACCAGCACCATGGGAGCTGACCACACCGCCGGTTACACGATCGCCACCAACATCCTCAACGTCGGCGGTTATGTTGATCCGCTCAAAAAAGACGGTCAGGTCGATCTCTCCCGTAACCTGCAGATCGCCACCGCTGCGGTGGATTCCACCGGCATGTGCATCTTCGTCGCCTTCCCGGCTCTGGATATCCCGGAATGCCTGCCTGCACTGATCGACATGATCAACGCCCGCTTCGGCATCAACCTGATCGGCGACGACGTGATCAACCTTGGCAAACATATCCTGAAGGTCGAGCACCAGTTCAACATTGAAGCAGGATTCACAAACAAGGATGACCGGCTGCCGGAGTTTTTCAGCACCGAAACGGTGGCTCCCCACAATGCGATCTGGGATTTCAGTGCTGCAGAGATCGACGAATTCTGGAACTTCTAATAGCTGGAACCATACTAACTCCAGCCCCCGGGGTGGAATGGGAGATCGCTGGTCCGAAAGTGCCACAGCCTCAAACGCAGGAAAAAATAATAGTAATAGTACAAAAGCCTCTGATTTTCAGGGGCTTTTGTTTTTCTGTTTAGTGAGCTGTCAACTATCCGGAACAACAGCGCTACAAATTGTCACAAAGTTAATTTGTGCAGTATACTTGTTATCATGATGATATCCCGCCCTCCAGGTTCAGGAGGGCCCAGACAAAAAGGAGACGCCAATGAGACTGACGAGATTATTTCTTGCTTTCGCGGTTCTCGCCATTGCGGCATGCAGCGGCAGCGGCAGCGGCGGAACGAATATAGTGGATAATACAGCCCTTGCAATGGGGGGCAGCGGAGCACTTCAGGCGATGAAAAGCCAGAAGATTGTCGCATCGGGCACCTGGTTTGAGCCGGAACAGACTTTTCGACCGGGTGACGACCCACGGCAGGTTTCCACCTTCCGGCACACCCTTACCCACGATCTGGCCGCCGACCGGATCCGCTACGACTGGTCGCGCGATATCAGCTATCCCTTTGTCGCAACCCAGCTCTACGCCGAGGTGGTGGACCGTGACCAGGGGCTTGTAACCGGCGCGGACGGATCTGGTCCCACCCCGGCAGCCATGCCGTCGGTCCGGGTAGCCACTGTCCGCAAACTCAACCGGCTTACTTCGCCCCTTGCCCTCATCCGTTCGGCCCTTGCCGACCCCGCCGGCGTTGAGGCCCGCCCCGATGAACTGTTCGAAGGGAAGACCTGCCATGTGCTTGCCCTGACCCGGGAACGGCCGCGCCCGATCCGGCTCTTCATCGCTACGGACACCTTCCTGCCGGCCAAGGCCGACACCATGGAGGATGACCCTTACTATGGCGATACCCTCCACGAGGTTCTCTTCACCGACTGGCGGCGTCAGGGCGCTGTCATGACGCCGTTTGGACTGACCCAGCGCCTGACCGGTCTGGGCCGGACGATCACCCTCCAGACCGAAGCGCGGACTGAAGTCGTGAACGACGTCGATATTCCCGCTGAACTGTTCGCCATACCGGCGGAGTTGCGGGTTCCCGCGAATGCGGACGAAACTGAGCGGGGCGAGAGGATGGCCCAGTGGTTCCTGCGACGGCAGGCCATCGGAATCCCGAGTTTTACAGACCAGAGCCTCTCTGTGGTCGTTACCGAGACCCGTCCCGGCTCGAAGGTCTTCTTCGTCACAGGCGGTACGCACAACAGCCTGATCGTGGAAAAGGACGACCACCTGATCGTCGTTGAACCGGCTCTCTACGAATCGCGCTCCCAGGCCGTGATCGCGCAAATCAAGACGCGCTTCCCCGGAAAACCTATCCGCTACGTGATCGTCAGTCACTTCCATATCGATCACGGCGGCGGCGTCCGGACCTTTGCCGCCGAGGGGGCGACGATAGTCGCGGGCGAGGCTAGCCGCGCCCACTTCGAGGCGATTCTGGCCGCACCCCACACCGTGTTCCCGGATCGCCTGCAGAACAATCCGCGCCAAGCGGCTGTTCTGGCTGTTCCCGACGGCGGGGGACTCCAGCTGTCGGGAGGGGCGATGGCGATCTACTCGGTGCTGAACCAGACCCACGCTGCGGACATGATCGTCCCGTTCGTGCCTGCTGAAGGGCTCCTGTTCGTAAGCGACCTCCTGAGTCCCGCTGCTGCGACGGTTACGGCCGCCGATATACCGCTGCCGCTTCAGCAGACATTCAGCAGGTTCAATCTGACGGTGACTTCTATTGCCGGGGGACACGGGACCATCGCCGCGGTTAAATAAGGGATGGACAAGGTACACCCGGATTCTCACCCTCCAACAGGAATGGGAATCCCGGGCAGGAGGGGAGGTCAGACTGATGAAGCGCGTGAAAACGATAGCCAGGTTAACCCTGTTTCTTGCAGGCTTGTTGCTGTTTTCCGGCGCGGATTGCGAGGCCGCATCCCAACCGGTGAAATCGGGACAATGGAACGCCTTTGTCGAGGCGTTCATGAACTCGTACCTGGCTGCCCATCCGGACAGGGCCGTTCGCGCCGGCCGCCACGAATATGACGGGAAGCTCCCCGACTGGAGCCGGCCAGGACTGCAGCGTGAAATTGCGCGGCTGCGCGCCGAGCGGGACAAGGCGCTTGCCTTCGATCCGGCTGTTCTCGACAAGCGCCAGCACTTTGAGCGTGAGTATCTGCTGGCCGTCATCGATCGCAACCTGTTCTGGCTCGGATCGGCGGGGTGGCCTTACAGGAACCCCTACTTTTATGAGTCTGCCCTCAACCCGAACGTCTATCTGACCCGCCCATATGCGCCGCTTGAGCAACGGATGCGAGCCTACATTGATTACGTCAGGGCGGTTCCGGCCGCGGCCGGGCAGATCCGCGACAACCTGAAGCCGCCGCTGGCGCGCAATTACCTGGATATCGGCCTCACCATCTTCGGCGGGCTGGCGGTATACTACGAAACCGAGGTGCCCGCTGCCTTTGCCGCCGTGAAAGATCAGCGACTGCAAAAAGAATTCCGTACGGCGAACGCCGCCGCCGCGCAGGCAATGAGGGGGCTGGCGGCGTGGCTTGAAACGCAGAGGGCAACGGCAAGCGATGATTTCGCCCTGGGGGCGGAGCGCTTCCGGGAAATGCTATGGATGACCGAAAGGGTCGATGTCCCGCTGGAAAACTTGGAGAAGGCGGGCAGAGAGGACCTTGAGCGCAATCTTGCCGCCTTGCGCGCGGCATGTGCGGCATATGCTCCCGGCAAGACCATTCAGGCGTGTGTCGCAATGGTGCAGGCAAAAAAACCGAAGGGTGGCGCCGTAGAGGTGGCGCGCCGCCAGCTCCACGAGCTCAAGGCATTCGTTGCCGAAAAGAAACTCATGACGATCCCAGGCACCGAGGAGGCTCTCGTTGCAGAGGCGCCACCCTACAAGCGGTTCAACCCCGCCTACATCGACATACCCGGACCTTACGAAAAGGGGCTTCCTTCCGTCTACTACATTGCGCCGCCGGACCCGTCATGGTCCCTGGACGAGCAGAGCGCGTACATTCCCGGCATGGCGGACCTGTTGTTCATCTCGGCGCATGAGGTCTGGCCGGGACACTTCCTGCAGTTCCTGCACGCCAACCGCTCTCCGTCCAAATTCGGACAGCTCTTTGTCGGCTATGCCTTCGCCGAGGGGTGGGCGCATTATGCCGAGGAGATGATGTGGGAGGCCGGGCTCGGCAACGGCGACCCGGAAACGCATATCGGTCAGCTACTTAACGCCCTGCTGCGGAACGTGCGGTTCATTTCCGCGATCGGCCTGCACACAGGGAACATGACTCTGGCGGAGTCGGAGCGCATGTTCCGCGACACGGCCTGTCAGGACCCCGGTAACGCCCGGCAGCAGGCGGCGCGGGGAACATTCGATCCCGCCTATCTCAACTATACCTTGGGGAAGCTGATGATCCGCAAGCTCCGTGACGACTGGACGGCATCGCGTGGCGGACGCGCGGCGTGGGGCGCCTTTCATGACCGGTTTCTCTCATACGGCGGCCCTCCAATCCCGCTTGTCCGTGACGCCATGATGGGTGCAAATTTACTAAAGGAGAAATGAAATGACTGCCACTCACCTTACTCCCAGGGCTATGAACATACTTGAGACAATATCTCCGATCAGAAAATTCTTTACGGAATCGACCTGGGCTCGCCGCGCATCGGAGCCCGGTATGTGCGACTTCACGATCGGGAACCCCAACGAAATGCCCCCTCACTCTTATATCGAAACACTCAAGCACTGGATCGAACCGCGTGATCCGCACTGGTTCGCCTACACGATGAACGAGCCCTCCGCACGGAGAGCCGTGGCGGAATCGCTTCGCAAATGGCGGGGAGTGGTGTTCGAGGAGGAGGATATCTTCATGACAAACGGCCTCACCGGCGGGCTCGTGGTCGTCATCGGCGCCATCGTGGAGCCGGGCGACGAGGTGATCTTCGTCAGTCCGCCCTGGTTCCTGTATGAGGGGATGATCATTGCCGCTGGGGGCGTTCCGGTCCGCGAAAAGATCGACCTGGATACTTATGACCTGGACCTGGCAAGCATTGAAAGATCGATTACCGCCAGAACGCGTGCGATCATCATCAATTCACCTCATAATCCGACCGGCAGGATCTATCCTCCTGAGACCCTGCAAGCACTGGCCGATATCCTCGAAAAAGCGAGCGGTAAAAACGGAAGACCCATATATCTGATCTCGGATGAGTCGTACAGCAGGATCGTCTTCGATAAGCGCGTCTACCCCAGTCCAACATCCTTCTATCCCAACTCCTTTCTGGTGTACACCTATACCAAGGTCCTGCTCGCTCCCGGAGAGAGACTGGGCTATATCGCCCTCCCTCCGGAGATGCCACGCAGAGAGGAGATGAGAAGCATCATCTTCGCTTTTCAGATGTTGAGCGGCTGGGCTTTTCCCGATGCGCTCCTTCAGCACGCCCTGGGGGACCTGGAGCAAATCTCGATTGACCTCGAACACCTGCAGAGCAAACGGGACCGGCTGGTCGCCTCCCTGCGCGACATGGGCTACGAGACAAACCTGCCGGAAGGGACCTTCTACATTCTTGTGCGCTCTCCCATTGCGGAAGACCATCTCTTCGCCGAGATGCTTTCCGAATACGATATCTTCTGCATGCCCGGGTCTGCCCTGGAACTTCCCGGCTATTTCCGTCTCTCGATCACCGCCAGCGATGAGATGATAGACCGTGCGCTGCCGGGCTTCGCCGCGGCCTTGAAAAGGGCAGGGGAGATCAAACGACAAAACGATGCAGAGTAAACCCAAAAACCGGTTGTAAATGATTTTGATAAGCCCATAACATGATGGAGGTTTTTACCATGTCGATACTCTTTAAAAACTGCGCCGTACTCGATACCGGGAAAGGGGAACTGTTACCAGATTACTGGGTGCTGGTCGAAGGGGATATTATCCGGGAAGTGAGCGGACGGCCGATAGAGGCCCCAGGCGCGATTGTCCTCGATCTTGCCGGGAGAACCCTGATGCCCGGACTATGCGATGCCCACGTCCATGTCACGGCGGTCGAGCCGGACCTTACGAAACTCGACCGATTTTCCCCGTCATACATTACCGCGCGCTCCATTAATGTCCTGAGCGGAATGTTGCGGCGGGGGTTCACCACGGTTCGTGATGCGGGGGGTGCGGATCAAGGCCTGGCCCAGGCTGTCAGGGAAGGCGTCTGTGAAGGGCCGCGCATAATGTACAGCGGTCGGGCCATCTCCCAGACCGGAGGCCACGGCGATGTGCGCTCGCCCGGGGAAGAGGCGGGCAACCACTGTTGTCCTCCGGTGTGGGCCTTAAGCCGCATCGGCGACGGAGTTGCGGAGGTGCGCAGAGCCGCGCGGGACGAGCTCAGGAAAGGGGCCTGCCAGATAAAGATCATGGTATCGGGAGGTGTGGCATCCCCCTCGGACCGGGTGACCAATACCCAGTTTTCGCTGGACGAGATCCGCGCGATTGTCGAGGAAGCGCAGGCCGCCGACAGTTACGTAATGGCCCATGCCTACACGGCGCGCTCCATCCGGCGCGCGCTGGAATGCGGCGTCAGGTCCATAGAGCACGGCAACCTGATCGACGAGGAAACCCTCGACCTCCTCAAGGAAAAAGAGGCTTTCCTCGTTCCCACCCTCTGCGTCTACGAGATGCTCTACCGTGAAGGCGCCGCCTCCGGGATTTCGCAGCAGGTGCTCGACAAGCTCGGCGACCTGCGGGAGAATTCTCTGAAAGCACTCGGAATGGCCATGCGCAAGGGGGTCAAGATCGCCTTCGGCACCGACCTCTTCGGCCCTTTTCAGGAGCATCAGTCGCTGGAATTCAGCTTAAGGCGGGAGGTCTGTTCGCCGGCCGACATGATCCGCTCGGCCACCGTGGTCTGTGCCGAGCTATTCAACATGAAAGGGAGGATCGGCGTCATCGCCCCCGGCGCCTATGCCGATCTGCTGGCCATAGACGGCGACCCGCTTCAGAGCCCGGAGCTGCTGCTGGAGCAGGGGCGGCACATGAGCGTGATCATGAAGGAGGGGAAATTTGTAGTGAACCGGCTTTAGAAGGTGCCTGCTTTTTTCAGGGATTCCTTAATAACTTCTACGGTCTTCTTAAAGTCGATTGGCTTGGAAACATAGGCATCCATGCCGGCGTCAAGACACTTCTCTTCATCTGTTTTGAGGGCATGGGCCGTCATCGCCACGATGGGGATATGGCCGCCACTGGTTCGCTCGATCTCCCGTATGGCGGCAGTGGCCTCAAAACCATTCATTCGCGGCATCTGCACATCCATCAGTATGAGGTCGTAATTCCCGCGCTCCCACATCTCTACAGCTAACTGTCCGTTCTCGGCGAAGTCGATTTCAAAGTTCAGCAGCTGAAGCATAGTTCCCAGGACCTGCCTGATTGTCGGATCGTCCTCGGCGATGAGCAGGCGTGGTTTTGTGGTTTCCCCAGGCTGGAGGAGGGCGGCAGTTGGGGCTGCTTCCTCTGGTGCAATGCTGTCGTCAACCCCGGTTCCTGCCTCACCGAAAGGGATGGTGCAGAAAAAGGTACTCCCTTTCCCCTCTTCGCTGGTGAAGCTGATAGTTCCCCCCATGCGTTCAATGATTTCCTTGCTGATGGCAAGCCCCAGGCCGGTGCCGCCATAACTGCGGGTATGCGAGTCGTCCACCTGGCTGAAGGTTTGGAAAATGAGGCTCTGCTTGTCCTCCGGAATGCCGATGCCGGTATCGGTAACGGTGACGGTGACTTCCCGCTTCCCGCCGGGCGTGTAGCCGCTCGTCGCAACGTGTACTTCCACCTTTCCTTTCTCGGTAAACTTTAGCGCGTTGCCGCCCAAGTACGACAGAACCTGGTTGAACCGGGTCTTGTCGCCGATCAAAGTTTCAGGAACATCGGCAGATACCGTGAGATTGAGTGAAAGACCCTTGTTCTTAGCGATGGGCAGAAGAACGTTGATCGTATTTTCCAGGCAGCTCCGAATTGAGAACGGTTTTTCTTCAATCGATAATATACCCGCTTCAATTTTTGTCAGGTCAAGGATGTCGTTGAGAATCAGAACCATGGAATTGGCTGATGTCCGGGCAAGCTTGATATATTTGATATATTCCCGCTGTTCCCCTTTGAAGTTGTCTGAAAGTACGAGATCAAGCATGCCGAGTACGCCGCTCATCGGGGTGCGCAGCTCGTGGCTCATATTGGCAAGAAACTGGCTCTTGGCCAGGTTGGCCGCCTCGGCGGCTTCCTTCGCCTTGAGCAGCTCATTTTCAACACGCTCCCGCTCGGCTATTTCGGCCTGCAACACTTCATTGAAATGCGCCAGCTCGGAGGTGCGCTCCGCCACCCGCTGCTCCATCTCGGCGTACGCCAGGCGCAGCGACTCCACTGCCTCCCGCCGTTCCCTGCGGACCGCCGCATCTTCCAGTTCCCGCTCCAGCGCCGGCGCCAGCCGTGAGTAACTCCCCTTCAGGATGTAGTCGTGGGCGCCGGCCTTCATCGCTTCCACAGCCTTCTCCTCGCCGATCACACCCGATACGAGGATGAAGGGAAGGTCCAGCCCCCTGGCCCGGATGATGCGCAGGGCATCGATTCCGGTAAACGCCGGCAGGCTGTAGTCGGCGATGACGGCGTCCCAGTTTTTTGCCTCCAGGGCGGACTCCAGCTCCTCCGGCGTCTCAACCCGGGTGATGTCAGTGTCTAATCCTCCATTGCGCAGCTCCAGTTCCAGGAGCATCGCGTCGTCTTCAGAATCTTCAATAAGCAGCAGTCGCAACGACTTCAATGAAATACTCCTCTCGTAATGCAAACAATTATGAATTATGAATTATGAAATCAGTCCCTCAACCTTCATCCTTCATAATTCATCCCTCATCCTTCATCCCTCAGTCTTTTGCAGGCAGCGTGAAATAGAAGGTCGCACCCTTGCCCGGCTCACCTTCGGCGCACATCCTGCCGCCGTGGCGCCGGATGATCCTTTCCACCGTGGCCAGGCCGATACCGAATCCCCTGAATTCCTCGGCGCCGGGGAGACGCTTGAACGGGACAAAGAGCTTGTCCATGTCCGCGTTATCAAAACCTGCCCCGTTGTCGCGGACAAAATAAACCGGTTTCCCGTCGATCTCCGTCACACCGAACTCGATGACCGCCTCCTCCCGCATGCCGGTATACTTCCAGGCGTTGCCGAGGAGGTTTTCCAGGACCGATCGCAGCAGGTTCGCGTCGGCTTCGGCCGTAATCCCGGCGGCGATCCGGAAATCGACCCGCCGCTCGGACGCGGTCCGTTTCAGCATCGTGACCACCTCATGCGCCAGCGCGCTGAGATCGACCTTGTTCCGTCTCGGTTCGACGCGGCTCATGCACGAGAAATTGAGCAGGGCGCCGATGAGACTGTTCATGCGCAGGACTCCTTCGTAGCTCTCCTGGAGAAAGCCCGTGCACTGTTCACTGAGTCTGTCGCCGCATATCATCTTGATTGCCTGACAGTTCATGCCGATGTTGTTCAATGGTTGACGCAGATCATGAGCAACCGAGTAATTGAACGCCTCCAACTCCAGGTTGACCGCCTCCAGTTCGGCGGCATGCGCCTGCAACTTCTCGTTGACCACCGCCAGTTCCTCTCTTTGCTCCTGCAGCACCTCTCTCTGCGCCTGCAGCTCCTCGTTGGCCGCCGCCAGATCCTCGGTCCTCTGCTGCACCAACTCTTCCAGATGCCCACGGTACCGCGACAGCTCTTCCGCCGTCTGCCGCCGCTCGTGACGCAGTGCTGCATCGCTCAAGGCCCGCTTCAGCGCCGGCAAGAGCCGGGCGTACTGCCCCTTCAGGATGAAGTCGTGGGCGCCCGCCTTCATCGCCTCCACCGCCTGCTCCTCGCCGATCACCCCGGAAACGAGGATGAAGGGGAGGTCCAAACCCGACTCCTGCATGATCCGCATGGCATCGAGACCGGTGAACGACGGCAGGCTGTAATCGGCAAAGACGACGTCCCAGGGGCCGTTCTCCAGGGCGGCCTTCAGCTCCGCCGCCGACTCGACCCGCACAAAGTCGGGCTCGATCCACCCCTCGCGCAGTTGCATCATCAGCAGCTGGGCGTCATCCTCCACATCCTCGACGAGCAGGAGCCGTAGCCGTTGTGGTTTCGTCGTCATTTATCCTCCCCCCCGGGCCGCGTCGACAGCGGCGGCTGGTTGAGCACCAGCCAGTAGAGCCCCAGGATCTTCACCGCCTCGGTGAACTGTTCGAAGTCCACCGGCTTGCGGATGTAGCTGTTAGCACCCAGGTCGTAGCCGCGGATGAGATCCTGCTCCTCCACCGAGGAGGTCATGATGACCACCGGGAGAAGCCGCGTCAGCGGGTTTTCGCGCAGCCGCTTCAGCACCTCCAGGCCGCCGATCCTGGGGAGCTTCAGGTCCAGGAGCACAATGCACGGGTCGTCTTCCAGCGGCCGGCCTGCCCAGCTTCCGGTGGAGTAGAGGTAGTCCAGCGCCTCGACCCCGTCCCGCACCACCACCAGGCGGTTGGCGATGTTGCTCATGCTGAAGGCGAGCTTGGTCAACTCCTCGTCGTCGGCATTGTCCTCTACCAGCAGGATGACCTGTTCCTTGATCATGATTCAGCTTCTTTGGAGACGCATGCAATGCGTC
>DATNCC010000151.1:0-22657 GCA_035571735.1 Dongiaceae bacterium
TGTTTCATGAACGACTGCATTTCCGCACTATGCGCTACAGCATAATCTATACCAGGACTACTCCCTGCCTTGTAGGCGCCGATATTTATAAGATCCTCGGACTGGCGGTAGGTTGCCAGCACTTCCTTGAACTTTGAGGCTACATCCAGGTGTTCTCGGGACGCCACGTCGGACATGACACGACTGGCGCTCGCCAGAACATCGATCGGCGGATAGATATTGCGGGCCGCCAGGTCTCGCGACAACACGATGTGGCCATCCAGAATACTGCGCATGGCATCCGAAATCGGTTCATTGAAGTCGTCACCCTCAACCAGAACCGTGTAGAGAGCGGTGATACTCCCCTCGGGAAAATTACCCGTTCGTTCAAGCAGCTTCGGCAGCGCTGCAAAGACGGAAGGTGTATAGCCCTTGGTTGTCGGGGGCTCTCCAATCGCAAGGCCGACCTCACGCATCGCCATCGCGAAGCGGGTTGCCGAGTCCATCATCAACAGGACTTTTTTCCCCTGATTTTTGAAATATTCCGCAATCGTCGTCGCAATGTAGGCGCCGCGCATCCTGACCAGGGGAGGCTGATCGGACGTGGCGACTACCACGACAGATTTTTTCAGACCCTGCGCCTCCAGGTCTTTTTCAATAAATTCACGCAGTTCTCGGCCACGCTCACCAATCAGGGCAATAACGTTCACATCGGCTTCCGTATAGCGGGCGATCATCCCCAGCAGGGTCGATTTCCCCACGCCGGAGCCTGCCATTATGCCGATCCGCTGCCCCTGCCCGCAGGTCAGCAGGCCGTTAATGCTACGAATACCGAGATCCAGCGGTTTCCGGATCGGCGGGCGCGACATCGGATTCACCGGCAGAGCATAGATCGGATATTCTTCCTCGGTATTGATCGGCCCCTTGTCGTCAATCGGGTTGCCCAGGCCGTCGATCACACGCCCCAACATGAGCGGACCGACCCCCATCGTCGCATTGTCGCGCCGGACTGATATCAGGCTGTCGAGACCAACCCCCCGCAATTCTCCAAGCGGCATCAGCAGGGTCTTGTTGTTGCGAAATCCGACCACTTCAGCCGGGATCGGGTCGCCTTCCACCGGCTTTATCTCACAGATGGCACCTACCGAAGTATCAGGACAGTACCCCTCGATAACCAGGCCGACCACCTGGGTGACTTTGCCATGCAGCCTGACCGGCTTGGCAGTTTCAAGCGCCGAACGGTATTTTCCAAGATTGAGCTTTGTGTCAGGCATATCGCGTCATGCCATGAGTCACGGCGCCACAACAACGGCAACGGTACGCTGTTCAAGAAGGCTTCGATATATTTGATCCATCTGACCGTCCAGAGAGGCATCGACGGTTCCCATCGCCGTCTCCACGAGGCAGAAACCGGCGTCAACTGATGGATCAGGCTTAAGCAGCAGCCGGTCATTGAGTAGTTCATTGTGCAGCAATTCATCACGTCCGGAAGTAACCAGCAGGTAATCATCGGGATTAATGCGAACGGTTATCTCTTCCCGAGCCGACAATCCGGCGAGCGCATTTCTGACTACCCCGGCCAGAATCGAGCGATCCTGGGTGATTTCATGAATGATTACCTTGCGGGCTACGAGCATGACCAGATTGATTAACTCATCCTCTGATTCCCGAAATATCTTGTCTCGCTGATTATGTATCGCTTCGCTTGAAGCCCGCAGCGCCCTGAAAACATTGATGAGGCCGCGTTCGGCAAGCTCTTTGCCTTCTTTGAGACCGGAATTGAATGCATCGCTGATTCTATTATTAAGCTCGTCTTCGCTCATTTCAATGAGTGGCGGGCCGGCATCGACCGCCTCTTCCTGCGCTGAATCATGAATGCCGGCGCCTTGAAACAACCCCATCGGAACAAAGCTTCCTGCAGTCTGTGCCGTAGTAATTACTGCACCCGGCTGCCCGATGTTCCTGAAGCTGAACTCTGAAATGCCGGTACTGTCGTCTACTGTCTGTTTTATGATCCTAGACGAGGACATCTTCACTTCCCCGGCCGGCAAGAACAATTTTCCCTTCTTCCTCCATTTTGCGCACTATTTTGATAATTTCTCCCTGCGCCTTTTCGACATCCGAAAGACGCACCGGCCCCATGACCTCCAGGTCTTCCTTGATCATGTCTGCGGCACGGCTGGAGATATTCTTGAAAATCTTTTCCTTGACCTCGTCCGATGATGTTTTCATGGCCAGCGTCAATGTGTCGTTTGAAACTTCGCGCATTACCGACTGAATACTGCGATCATCCAGTGCAAATACATCATCGAAGGTAAAGAGATGTTTGCGGATAATTTCAGATAACGGCGGGCTGAGAACGTCCAGTTTGTCAAGGATCTGCTTTTCCCTGCTGCGTTCAAAGTGGTTGAACATATCGACAACCTTATCAATGCCGCCAACCTTGTAGCGCTGTGTGCCGCCCATCGACTGGAGTTCGCGTTTCATTACATCGTCAATTTCTTTCAGAATATCCGGTGATACCTGTTCAACATCGGCGATGCGCAAGACCACTTCAGCCTGCAACTCTTGAGGCAGTAGACTGATAATTTCGCTGGTCTGCTTTGACTTGAGTTTGGCCAGGACGACAGCGATGGTCTGCGGGTGTTCCTGGGAAAGGAAGTTGGCAATACTCTTCGAGTCCATGTTCGCCAGAATATCAACCAGGTCGCCATAACTGGAGGCTTGCAATTCGTCCATCAGCATCTGTGCTTTTTCGGGCCCGAGAGCCTTTTCAAGGATTTTCAGGACAAATTCATCCCCCTGAGAAAAAATGCCCGATTCAGGATCAATCACCGCAGTAAAATCGGTGACCACATTCATGATCGTTTCACGCGAGACATGTCCGAGTGATCCCATACTTTTACTGATTTTTTTTATTTCAGTATCGTCAAGATGCTCATAAACCTTGGCAGTTACATCATTACCTAGGTAGAGGAGCAGGATGGCGGCCTTTTCTGAACCTGTCATGGAATCCCTTTTTAAGTAGGGGCGCTGCTTGCCGCACCCGGTTGGGCGGAGCAAGCGCCGCCTACATCATTGGCACTTATTACCGCATATACAAATGGCGCTATTTATCCTCGGCGACCCAGTTCTGCAATATCTGGGCGACCTGGTAGGGATCCTTCTTCGCCTGCTCGATCAAGCTCTGCTGATCAGCCAACTGTGAGTTAAGCAGCGCGCGCTCGGCTGTTGTCAATTGATCTACCTCTGAACCAATAGCTTCGAAACTCTCAAGCGTCGGGCGCCTTGTAATTCGTAGCGAAGCTAGAAGCGGACGGATCACGAACATGATCAGTACCAGAAAGCCTATTCCGACCATCAGGTTCTTAGCCAGCGAGGTAAAGAACGGATTTGTCCACCAGGCTGCAACCTCACTGCTCCCCCCATCTTCAGTGTCTTGAAAGGGGATGTTTTGAACGCTCAACTGGTCACCACGCTCGGGATTAAAACCAACGGCACTTTTTACCAGGGTTTCAATTTTCTGCAGTTCATCCGGTGAACGGGGCGAGTATTTTGCCTTGGCAACCTGCCCCTCCTTGACCGCCGCGGGCGCTTCATACTTGCCATCGACCAGAACGGCAACGGAAATTTTACTGAGAGCTCCAACCGGTTCAATAATTTTTGCCGACGAACGACTCACCTCGTAGTTAAGGGTTTCGTCATTTTTGGAGCCGCCTCCAGAGGTTGTGCCACCTCCGGCGGCTGTACGCCCGATGTTGCTCTGCACTCCGGGAACACCGGCACTGCTGGTAGTGGACGACCCTTTCTCCTCTGTCCGCTGCTCGCTACGGACAGCAATTGACTCCGGATCAAACTTCTCCTCTACCCGCTCAACCTGTTTGAAATCGAAGGATGCGGTGACACGCGCCACCGACTTTCCCCCACCGACAATCCGGTCGAGCAGCGACTGAATCCGCTCTTCAAGATTCTTTTCGTACGTCCGCGAGGTTTCCTGCATGGCCAAAGTCATGCGAGCCGTCGGATCACTGCTGCCTCCCTTGCTGAGAATCTTGCCGCGGCTGTCGAGAATCGTGACATGTTCAGGGTCCATCCCTTCGATAGAGGCCGAAACCAGGTGAACAACGCCTTGCACTTCGGAGTCCTTCAGGGCGCGGTTTGATTTCATCTTGAGGACGATGGAGGCGGTGGCCGGTTTCTCGTTGTCCTTGAAAAGCGATTTTTCCGGTATGACCAGGTGCACGCGTGCCTGCTCGACACCTGTCAGCTGTGCAATTGTCCGGGATAATTCGCCCTGCAGGGCTCGCTGATAATTGAGTTTCTGCACAAACTCGGTCATGCCGAAATTTTTTCGGTCAAATATTTCAAATCCTACACCTCCACCCTGAGGAATGCCCTCTGAAGCCAATGTCAGGCGGAGCTCGTACACTTTATCAGACGGCACAAGAATCCCCTTGCCGTCAGCTGTGATCTGATAGGGTGTTTTGGCATCCTTCAATTTTTTGACAATTTCCCCGGCATCTTCCGAGGTCAGGTTGGTGAAGAGTGGTCTGTAGTCGGTACGGTTTGCAACAAAAATCAGAATAGCGAACGCTACGGCAGACAGAAACGCCACTGCGGCAATAAGCATCTGCTTGCCCGGAGAAAGCGCAAGAAATGGTTCTATGAGACGACGGATTCCTTCTGGCATTGGTGGGATCTGTATTCCTTTCGATAAGACACGTTATTAATATCTTCTGCGCTTTTAAGTAGATTAGAAGCTGTTTTTTGCGTTTTTGCAGAAAACAACTTCGTTAACGCACTATCAGTGCTTATAAGAGCGGATACTGCGGAACTGACGATTCCGACAATAGATTATACCTGCATCCGCATTACTTCCTGATAGGCTTCAAGCGCTTTGTTGCGGACCTGACTCATGAACTGGAACGAGATGCTCGCCTTCTCGACAGCGATCGTGACCTCATGGAGGTTTTTGTTCTCCCCGCTGGCAAGCCCCTGGATCGACTTGTCCGATTGCACCTGAATATCGTTAACCTTGGAGACAAGCTCGCTGAAAAACTTGCCCGCTCCATCCATCGTAGAGGAGGAACTTATCTTGTTGGTTTCCGGGAAGGCTTTCGCCATCCCGATTCCGTTTCCGATACCATTAATTACCATGTCTATTACCCCATAAGTTTAAAATAGAATTAATATTATCTGCCGATTTCAAGCGTTTTCAGGGCCATGCTTTTTGCAGCCTGGACTGCGGTCACATTTGCTTCATATGCACGGGTAGCGCCGATCATATCGGCCATCTCTTCCACAACGTTGATGTTTGGCATAGCGACATATCCTTGTGGATCGGCGTCCGGATGACCTGGATCATACTGCATGCGCGGCGGATTCTGGTCTTCAACAATTGAGGAAACTTCCACTTTCCGTACCTGCTGGGCAGTGGCGCCATCAAGAGCCCGGTTGAAACTGTTCTCAAGGGGAGTAGCCGCATAAACAGCATCTTTCCGCTTGTATGGCCCCCCTTCAGGAGTCCGCGTAGCATTTGCATTGGCAAGATTGCTCGATATCAGGTTCATGCGCGTCCGACCCGCGGAAAGAGCCGAAGAACTTACATTCATGGAACTAAAAAAGTCCATTTATAACGCCCCCTTGATTGCGGTCCGCAACCCTTCGAATTTTTTGTTCAGCATTTGGACTGATGCGTTAAACATGACCTGATTCTCAGCCATCCTGCTCATTTCATTTTCAAGCTCGACAGCGTTGCCGTCCATGCCGGGTGTCTTGGCGGGCGTCTCGATCACCTTGCCTGAAACCGATTGAATGGCACTGCCTGCTCCTGCGCCCCGAATTGGAATGTGACGGACATGGGAGGGAGAGGAAGAGCGCTGTCCCGGCTTACCGCTTTTGAGGGCTCCCTGCAGTTCCTGTTCAAAATCCAGCGCTTTGGGAACAAAACCGGGAGTTTCGGCATTGGCAACATTGGAGGCGATCAAATTCTGATTTTTGGCCCTGAGGTCAATACTTTTTCCCAAAAGCTCTACGGTGTTGCTGAAAATGCCGTCGACTTGCATAAAACTGACTCCTTTTGAAGTTGCTATCATTGTGCAATAAGCGTACCACCTACGAAAGTCCTGACGACCACCCACGCAACACAAAACTGCAGGGCAACTACGTATTAATTCCGGAATATCCGGACGTAACTGCGCAAATCTCGTACTTGAATATATCACATTTCCATGGTGAGGGATATAACCGTGCAGCAGGACGGAGAATCAGCTCGCAGAATGTGCCATTCTTTTGACCACGTCATAATATTGACTTGCCGCGATGTGTTTACCTGGTGGGAGACTTCGATTCGATGGATGCCAGGGCTTGTTGGGCGAGCTTCTGCCAATCGGGATCCTTGCCGTTTTTTGCAAGCTGGTCAAACAGACCTTTTGCTCGCACGGTGTTGCCTACGCTGAGGTTAATCTGTCCTGCCCTGTAGATAAACTCTTCATTGCGCTTGTTATCCGGCAGCCTGAGCGCAGCTTCAAACAGTTTCAAGGCCCCTTTTAGATCGCCCGAGCTTTCCCGGGCAGAACCGGCGACAAAATAAGCGTCCGGTACGATACTTGGATCCCGTCCCGATGGAGCCGCAAGAAACAGGTCCATCGATTTGGCGGCCTGAGGATAAAGTTGAAGCGCCCAGAGCGACCGTCCCAGCAGATAATAGCTTTCAGTACGCTGGGCGCGCTCCCCTTTGTTGAGCAGCCAGAGCAGCGTTTCCTTGACCTGCTTGTATTTATCCGCTGAAAAATATATAGCACCGAGCCGTTCCGTCATCAGGCGCGCCCTCGGGTTGGCAGGGTATTTTTTAAGAAACGCTTTTATTGCCTGTTCGGCAGTAGCCGTATCACCGATCAATTCGGCATTGTCAACTATGCTCGAATACAACTCCGGTGCTATCGGAGCCGCCCAAACCCGCTCAACCAAAGCAGACAGCAGTTTTACCAGCTCGATCGGCCGCCCGGCTCCGTTGTAGGCACGGATAACTGTCGCAAGAAATCCTGGCTGTTCAATACAGCTGCCGAGATACTCGTGCTGTTCATCCATAAATCGTACGAGTGCCAGCGGGTCCTTGTCCCAGGCCGTGTTCCGAAAGACTTCAGCGACCAGCACCTCCCGAATGGTCCTGATAACCGCAACGTACACGCCGCGCGGGAATTTCCGCTGGAACTCCATTACCAGCTGCAACGCCCCACCCGCCTCACCATGCATTGACTCGAGAAGGACATATTTAAAATGCGCTTCCTCACGCATGTCAAGGTCGCCACTTTGCCTTGACGCGTTCAGATATACGGCGCTGAGCTGTCGGTAATTCCAGGGGGTCGACTGAAGAAACCTGCTGTCGGCATCCCGCATCAGCGACATCTGGCTGGCTTTGTTCTCCTTGAAATGTTCCGCGACATTTTGATAAATTGCCTGAGCTTCGGGCTCGTGCCCCTGGCGGGCCAGGATATCGCCCAGCCGTACGAGCAGCGCAGGAGCAAAGGTCTTGTCAGCCAGCCGGGCAACCAGACCGGCAAGTAAGGAACGGGCGGACGTGAGCTCGCCACTTCGTGCGATACTGTCACCGTAATAAAATGTAACTTCCGGATTTAACCTGAGGTAGGCAGGCCAAAGTCTTTCCGCCTCTCGAAAAGCGGCCAGAGCCTGGGGATATTTTTGCAGTTTGTACCATGTTTCTCCAAGACGATAGAGCGCCAATGAACGAATCGGGGCCTGACGTGATGCAAAGCGGGTAAACAGCTCCTCGGCATCGGTCAGTTGTCCCTTGTAGAGCGCAGCCTCCGCCGCCATGAAAGCTTTCTGTTCATCTTCAGCAAGAAAATTCTTGAGAATCTGCTGATCCGTTTGAGCAAAAGGGATCTCCGACTTCAGCGGCGGATCGAAGTCCCGTACCAGTTTTTCAACCCCTTTCCAGATTTTTTCCCGTCCTCCCAGAGACTGAGGCGCTCCCGGCCTAAAGGGAGCACCAACATCTACTGTTATTGCGCTGATATCAGGGCGGGAAATATCCCGCCACCCCGCCGTCCTGGAAATCTGGAAGGTCACCAGCAGGCTGTCACCCCGTTTCATAAGAACCAGCCCGCCAATATTTTTGTCTGAATAGCGTCGGAACTTTTTAAATAATGTGCCGCCGGCGTCTTGTATGACTATGCGCAGACGATTCCCGGGAATGGATGAAAGTCTGTACTGCGGGGGATCAGCAAGACGTACCGTCAGGCGGGTGAAATCTTTTTCAGGACGAATTTCTATCCGATAGATACTGTTGGGAACAGAGGCAGACGCCTGGCCGGGAAGCAGCGAGAGGGCAAACATGAGCAGCGGTACACCAAAAAGAAGTGCCCGCTGGCAGAAGTGCGTTGATGGTACTTGTGAAACCTGGGCATTACCCATCAGATGACCCGCCTTAAAGCGGCGCTATTTTGCAGTAGCGACTGACCTTTGAAGTCACATCGGCACCATTAAAGGGTTTGATGATAATATCCCGAGCCCCGTATTTAAGTGCTTTCAGAACTGCAGTTCTCGTCCAGCACTCGGCACTCATAATGATCGGCGGCGGGAGATCCTGACGGATGGCATTGACTTTTATGCATACGGCCAATTCACGATCATCGGCATCCTGAGAGCCGATGATGACCAGTTTGACATTTCTGCCGGCGAACAACTCTTTTATGTCCGCATTAAGCGGGCCCTCGGCAACCTGATATCCGGTAAATGACACCAGATCCACCATCTGCTGGCGTTGTTCCTCATCATCCTCCAGCACAACAATACTGTCAACTCCAGCGGCCTCTGCCGAAGCGGTTTCGGCACCCTCTTCTTCGACCACCCCCGTATCATCTCCACCGGTGGGTTCCGGCCCTGTCTCTGCCTCAACAACAGCCTCTGTTTCGGCCACCGGCTGGGGATCATACTGATTGCCAAGGGCGACCGGAATCAGAACATCCAGATGGTTCAATTCCTGCCCCGGCATTTCCAGTTTGGAGCGAAACATCAGGTAATCACCATCCGGGAGCGGCTCTTCCGGACTAATTTGGTCAATGTCTGGAATGTACTTCTTGGGGGAGAGCAACTTGAGACGGACTTTGTTGGGGAGCGTTCCCTGGAAAACGGTGTTGAGTGCTCCGTTTACCATGTTGGCAATCTCGGAAAAAGCGTCGATATCGTCACTTTCGATAATTGAGAGCCGCTTTTTTTCCTGGATGCGCGCCGGTGGGATGCCGAGCAGAATGCTGCTCATGACGATTGCATCACGCAGCATGAATACGAGGTAGAACTGCCCGTTGTAAGTCTCGCCCGAATCGACTCCCAGAACGAAGCAGCTGTCGTCAAGGTCTCCGAAATAGGAGGTCTTGTTTGTCAAAAGAGAGTCGGAAAGAGCGATGGAAAGTTCCTGCCCCAGCAGCATGCCGCTTTCTTCGCCGGCCTGCTTCAGAGCTGTTTCCAGCATCCCGTATAGCGTTGTATAACCATCCATCAGACAGTGTCTTCCAATTTACTAATCTTCCTTTTTCAGCGTAAGCCCTACCAGCAGCGTATGCCCTTCAACGGTAAACGGGACTACAACGCAATCATTGTCGGAAAGGGAGTTGACGGTATAATCTTCTCCCGAAATCACGGTCGGAATCGACAGTTTGACATCCAGTCCACCCTTGGAGAGCACTTGTTTGACGCTGCCTCCCAGCATGTTGGCGATTTCTCCGATAGCATCATTCAAGTCGTCGCTAACCTCATCGCAGTCAATGCCAAGCATATTGGATGTGATCATGAGCGCCAGAGTAACCGGACAGTGAATGGAAATCACCCCGGAATAGGTACCGGCAAAACCAACCATCCCTGTAATACTGCATTTGAAACGGCTTACCGGTTCCTTGAGCGGAAAATCGTCGGTCACCTCCATCATGACCATGGTGGAAAAAACCTCCCTGGTCGCATTAATAACGCAAGCCGCTACCTGTTCTTCGGTAAAACTTGTTGACCGGGAAATGTCCAAGTTAAGGCTCATACCAGCCCTCCCAGCTTTTCCTGGAGCTGGTCGGGGGTAAACGGCTTTTTAATGCTGTCACTTGCGCCGCTCGAGATGGCCTCTGCGATGATCTCTTCGCCACCTTCCGTCGTAATCATGACTATTGGAGTTGTGTTGCCGTTGGCACGCACCGCTTTGACAAACTCAAGGCCATCCATATTCGGCATGTTGATGTCGGACAGAATCAGCTGGATGGATTTTCCGGACGCAATCACACCCAAGCCCTCGATACCGTCACCGGCTTCGTAGATTTCGTCGACGACAAGACCTGCCTGACGAAGAGATCTCGAAATGATTTTACGCATGGTGGATGAATCATCAACAATCAGAATGTTTGCCATTGCAGTGTGCTCCTTTTCGTGATTTTTCCATAGCAGTATGGATGAATGTTCAGTTCGTATTGCAGCTTCCAGCCGCACGACCCAGCGCGCGAGATTATATCTGTTTTTTTCGCCAACGCAACCGTGTAGTGACGGTACTCAAATAAATATTAACAACCGGCTATTATCAGCGCCTGCCGAAGGAAGCGCTCGACCTGATCCGGCGATCCCGCTTCGCTGTACAGACGCAAAACCGGCTCGGTTCCGGACGGACGGATCAGCAGCCAGTCACCGCTTTCAAAGATAAATTTGAAACCATCGCTGAAATTGGTGGCCACAACCCGCTGACCATCGATCACTGTCGGAGGGTCTGAAGCCAGCTGTGCGATCAGCTTCGCTTTGGAGGTATCTTCAATTCGGCGGTCAATTCGTTGATAATAAAAATGTCCGATATCGTCCATGATCTCATCAAGCATCTGTCTGAGTCCCTTGCCGCTGACCGCGACAGCCTCCAGCAGCAGCAGCCCGAGCAGAATACCGTCCCGCTCCGGGATGTGCCCTTTCACCCCAAGCCCCCCGGATTCTTCACCACCCATCAGAATATCGCGCTCCAGCATCAGTTCGCAGATATGTTTGAAACCGATCGGTGTCTCAAAGAGTTCCAACCCGAATTTTTCGGCCAGCAGATCCACCATGCGCGTTGTCGAAACAGTTTTGACCACCGCTCCGGACAGTTTCTTATGTTCGATCAGATGCCGCAGGATGACGACAAAGATGCAGTGGGAGGAGAAGAAGTCCCCATTCTCATCAACGGCTCCAATCCTGTCCGCATCACCGTCCAGCGCCAGGCCGACCAGGTATTTTCCACTTTTTAGCAGGGCAGACAGCTCCTGCAGATGCTGACCGATCGGTTCGGGCGGCACTCCCCCGAACGAAGGATTTTCAATGTTGTGGATTTCATCAACTCCGGGCAGCAGACGCGGTATGAAGCCGCTGCCGGCGCCGAACATCGGATCAACCAACGCTCTGATCCCGGAGCGTGCGATCAGATCGAGGTCGACATAGCGGCTGATCTGGTGGAAGTATCCTTCACATGGGTCAAAGAGCTCAATAGTTCCCTTTTTCAGGGCCTCATCATACGGAACCGATATGACACGACGGTTGTTCTCCCGGTTATACGCGACGATTTCTTCGAGTATTCCGGTTGTGGCCGGGAGAGCGGAACCGCCGAAAGCTTCTTTGATTTTGAAGCCGTTATACTCTGGCGGATTATGGCTGGCGGTGATCATCACCCCGGCTCCGGAGCCTGTCTCGCGCACGGCCCATGAAACCGCCGGTGTCGGAGCGTAATCCTCAGTCAGACGAACATGAATTCCATTGCCTGCTGCAATCTCTGCCACCCGCCGGGCAAAATCCCGCGACAGAAAACGGCGGTCATAGCCGATTACCACCCCCTTGTTCCCCAAACCCTCGCGGTTCAGATAATCCATGGTGGCCTGTGCCACCAGGGAAAGATTTTCAAAGGTGAAATCCCGGGCGATGACCCCCCTCCAGCCATCGGTGCCAAACTTGATCCGCATCGGTCCCTCCCTGCGCATTGACTTATTTCTGCTGGTTCTCCAACCACTGCAGCCAGACCAGTACTTCAGCAACCGCCCGGTACAGCTCGGGAGGAATGAATTGATCACAGTCAACCTGCATCAACAACCTGACAAGCTCAGGTGACTCATGGACATAAACACCCGCATCATGGGCACAGGCGATGATCGCCTCGGCGACGACCCCCTTCCCACTGGCGACGACAACCGGAGCATAGTACCCCTGTTTATAGGAGAGTGCTGCCGCCCTGCGTTCTTTATCGTCACGCGGCGGCATGGCCGATGCTCATCTCGGACGGCGTCAGTCCGGCGCCCTCCAGCTGTTCAGCAAGACGCGCCCTGCCCGCTTGCAATACCGGCACGGCCTCGCTGTTTTCAGCACTGACTTTAACCGTGACACACGTACCATCGAGGGAAAGCCGGGCCGTGACCGGTCCCAGATGCGGCAGGCTTATGGTTACGCTGGTTTCCCAACTCCGCTCGCGCTCTCCGGCCTGGTTACGTCCCGCGTCCCGCTCGGCTACCATCCACTCCAGGCGCTGGCCGGGAACAAGATCGCCTCGAAACACCAGCTGCCCGCTCTGCAGTGTTGAGAGCTGGTCGCTGACCATCGGCAGCATGCGTTGATCGGCGATTCCCTCATGCGCAGTGGCGCCGGCTTTTTTGAGGAGCGCCTCCATCACTTCGGTTGACCCGGTACGGATGCTGGCCCTCACAAGCTCATCAGCCGGCATGCCGGCCTCTTCTCCCGTATGAGACAGACGGGGAGACAGGCGCCCCTGCGGCTCCCTGAGGATATCTTCCAGCGGAAAGTCTCCGCCAAACCAGCGGGCCAGATGAGACTCGTAAAACAGGCCGCTTTCGCGAAGGCCCTGCTGAAGCACCCGTCCGAGCAGTAGGGCGTCAGTTGTCGGTTCGGCCAGCAATGTCCGCAGAATACCGAGCGTAGCCTGAGCCGGCAGCTGACCGGCCGCTTCACCCAGAAAACCGCTCAACCAACGTCCCGTGTCGCTGACCTTTGAGTCTCCGGGCCGGCCGAAGCGTGCCATCAGGAATGTCTGACAGGGTTCGTCAGTTATGAAAAACAGGTTAATCATGTCACCACGGGCAATCCCTTTCGGCAGAATGAATTCCATGCTCCGACCCGCAACCTGGACCATGAATCGTCCGCCCCCCAGAGCCGCCAGAACCTCTCCCTTAAGCTGTTGCCCCGGTGCAAAGCCGGTCGGCATGGCCTGCTGACCAAGCGCCTCAAGCAATGCCAGGCGATTACCCTTGATTACGGCCTGAAGAAGCCTGGCCATGTCGTCGCTCAGTATGATGCCGTTCCCTGCCGTAGCGGGAGAGGACGACGGGGTCTGGAGCGCCGCCTGTGCGGCGCCGGAAAGTTCCGGAGAAGTCTGGCCCCGCCTGACCGTCTGGTAGGTGATGGCCTCATCCAGAATGGCCGTAAAGGCAGGCGAATCGGGAGGAAGGCTTTTCAGCACAGCATTCAGCCGCTCCAGCACGTACATCTGCTGATCTGACACCCCTCCCTCACTGTGCTCCAGCACGCTCAGCCAGCGTCCGGCCTCGCTCAGGACCCCGGAAGAACTGTCCGGCAACATGCGGGGAATGGCAAAGGTCGGTTTCGGCTGTGACGATATGTAAGTCAGGCGAAGAATATCCCCGCTCCGGACCTCTCGCGGCAGAACCATTTCCACGGGCGTGCCGGCCAGTTGCACGAATACCCTGCCGCCGGGCAGCGTACCGACCACGGCAGCCTCGACCTCTTCTCCCGGCAGAAACGGCAGCGGCACCGCCGGCTGGTTGGCGGCCTCGACCAGAATAACCCGTGAGTTCTGGGCAATCGTGCGGAGGATCTGGGCCGCGTTGGTTTCAAACGCCGTCAGCCTGGCCTGCTCCGGCGTCAATCCCTGGCGCTCTCCCGATCCAGGCACGGCTGACTGGAGCGCCGCTTTGCCCCCATACGTCAAGGCCTCGTCCATCAGATTGGCCAGCACACCCGTTTCGCCAGATGAACGCCGCATCATTTCGCCGATATTCTGGAGCGACGCACGGAATGCGGGATCGGAAATCTGCTCGCTTGAAACCAGAAGACTCAACAGGCGCGAAGCATCGGAAAGGCTTACCGGAGGTGAGGATCCGGTCTGGCGGGCTATGGCAAACGTCGAACGCGGTTCACCGGAGACAAAGGTCATCTCCAGAGTCTGCCCGGTGCGAACCGTCATCGGCAGATCAAGATTGAATTTCTCGGCACCGACCTGAACCTGAACCCGGTTATTGGGCAGTGTCGTAAGGACTTCGGCGCTTACCCGCTGACCCGGAACCAGCTGACTGGCGCGGCCAGCCTCCCGATCTGCCGAAACAAAAGAGAGATTGGAGGCGCGCGAAAGCAGGTCGAATACCTGCTGCTGTATGTCCGCTGCTAGAGCCATGCTATCCCCAGATCAGATAACCGGGCTCATAAACAGTGCCGAGAATCGCGTGACGTGGAATTATCCGCAGCATAAAGCCGTGCCGGCCGCAGAAGCGACATTCGAAGAAACCGCCGAATTGATATATACCACCTCCGAGGTCGCTCTTCATTTCGAGCGGTACGGTTTCACCCCCCTGGATGTTGCCGGTCGAATCCAGCACCCCGAAATATCCCTCCACCGATACATGGTCGGCGGGGACAGCACCGAGCGCTATCCGGGCGGAAACAGGAACCTGGCTTCCGACCACTACGGAGTCTGCCGCCTGCGCCTCGGCCTCTTCGATGCGAATCTGCGGCCAGGCCTTGAAAATCCCCTCCTTCCAGCGTGCCAGATCGAGGGCCAGAGCCAGATCGTCATCA
This sequence comes from Dongiaceae bacterium, assembly GCA_035571735.1. Taxonomy (GTDB): domain Bacteria; phylum Desulfobacterota; class Desulfuromonadia; order Geobacterales; family Pseudopelobacteraceae; genus JACRCG01. Next base: position 14,806 of record DATNCC010000151.1, read on the forward strand.
ACCAGGCGCTTCCACTGGTTATACGACGGAATGTAGGAGTGACCCGTATATTCCTGCACCATGCGGTCGGTGGAAAAAACCGGGCAGAGGCTCTGCATGGAAGCCTTCATCGTGGCGATCCATGAGCGCGGTACACCGTCACTCCCCTTTTCGTAGAAATGAGGGATGACCTCCTTTTCCAGCAGATCGTACAGGGCCCGCCCTTCGACCTGGTTCTGGTATTCGATGTCCTCGTAGACTTCCCCCTTGCCGATCGCCCAGCCGTTGTTCCCCTGATACCCTTCGCACCACCAGCCGTCCAGGACACTTAAATTGAGGCCGCCGTTGAAGGCGACCTTCATGCCGCTGGTGCCGCTAGCCTCCATCGGCCGCAGCGGCGTATTGAGCCAGACATCGACCCCCTGCACCAGATGGCGGGCGATCTCCATGTCGTAATCCTCGATAAAGACGATCCGGTGGCGGAAGCGCTCCTGATGCGACGCCTGAACGATCTGCCTGATCAGTTCCTTCCCCTCCTGATCCTGCGGATGGGCCTTGCCGGCAAAGATGAACTGCACCGGCATTGCCGGGTTATTGAGAAGAGCCGCCAATCGGTCAAGATCCCTTAGCAGCAACGTTCCACGCTTATAGGTTGCGAAGCGGCGGGCAAAACCGATCGTCAGCACCTCGGGGTCGAGGACCTCCTCGGCGGTTGCAATCTCCTTGGAGGTGGCGCCAACCTTGATCAGCTGTTCCTTGAGCCTTTTGCGGGCAAAGTCGACCAGTCTCTCGCGGCAGCTCAGCCGGGTGCGCCACAGCTCGGCATCCGGAATCCTGGCAATCCGGCGCCAGACGCTATGTTCGGTCGGATCGTCCAGCCAGCGGTTGCCCAGATAGCGAATCAGCAGGCTGGCCATATGATTCGACATCCAGGTGCGGGTGTGGATACCGTTGGTGATCGAAGTCAGCGGCAGTTGTTCTTCCGGCAGCTCCGGCCAGAGGTTCTTCCACATGCGGCGCGACACCTCGCCGTGCAGCTGGCTGACGCCATTGGCATGTCCTGCCAGCTTGAGTGCCAGTACCGCCATGCAGAAAGTCTCCTGCCGGTTTTTCGGGTTTTGGCGCCCCAGTCCGATGAATTCATCGTGGCTGATCCCGAGCGACGTGAAATAGCCGGTAAAAAACTTGTCCAGCAGTTCCGGGGCAAAATGGTCGATACCGGCTTCAACCGGGGTATGGGTCGTAAAGATGTTGCCGGCGCTGACGATTTCGCGGGCTTCGTTGAAGCGGATACCGCGCTTCTCCATCAGCAGGCGGATGCGCTCCAGTGCCAGGAATGCGGCATGCCCCTCGTTCATATGGCAAATATTCGGAATAATCCCCAGAGTCCGCAGGGCCCGGATGCCACCGATGCCGAGCAGGATCTCCTGGATAATGCGCATCTCTTTGTCCCCGAAATAGAGCTGGGCCGTGATCAGGCGGTCTTCAGGGCTGTTCTCCTCCAGGTTGGTATCCAGCAGATAGAGCGGCACCCGGCCGACCTGGACCCGCCAGATATGCACCTTGAATTTTCGCGGCCCGAACTCCAGCTCGAACTGATGCGGCGCACCGTTTTCGTCACGCTCAAGGGTCAGCGGCAGGTTGTAAAAGTCGTTTTCGGGATAATACTCCTGCTGCCACCCCTCGTTGTTGAGGTACTGGCGAAAATACCCCTGCCGGTAGAGCAGCCCGACTCCGACCAGCGGCAATCCAAGATCGGAAGCCGATTTAAGATGGTCGCCGGCCAGAATGCCGAGGCCGCCGGAATAGACCGGCAGCGATTCATGCAGGCCGTACTCCATCGAAAAGTAGGCGATCTTCATCTTTGAAGCGCCATCGCCCGTTTTCTGAAACCAGGTTTTTGCCTGGAGATAGTCGTTCAGTTTCTCGTCCACCAGCTTGAGATGCGCCATGAACCCTTCGTCGCTCTTGAGCGACTCCAGCGTCGTCTGCTGCAGTATGCCGAGCATTTCCACCGGATTGTGGCGGGTGGATTTCCACAGATCCGGGTCCAGACGGCGGAAGAGGTTGGTCGCATCCGGTTCCCAACACCACCAGAGGTTGTATGCCACCCGCTGCAGCGCGGCCAGTTCGTCGGTCAGGGAGGGAACTACGGTGAATTTGTGCAACATTCTGGTGAAGTCCATATGTATCCTCCTACTTGATCAACTGGTTCAGTTCGAATATCGGCAGCAGCACCGCCAGAACCACGACACCGACCGCCGCCCCCATCGCGAGCACGAGGAGCGGCTCCATCAGCCCCATCAGGCGGGTCAGACGGGCACTGAACTCGCGTTCATAGGCGATACCGGCCTTTACCAGCATCCCTTCCAGGTTGCCGCTCTTCTCCCCGACCCCCGCCAGATGCACCAGAAGAGGGGGGAAAAGGGGGCTCTTCTTCAGGCTTCCCGACAGGCTCCCCCCCTGGGCAACTTCCTCCATCACGCCGCGCAGAAAGGAGCGGTAGACCCGGTTGACCACGACCTCGCCGGTGATCTCCAGGGCTTTCATTATCGGCACCCCGCTGGAGAGTAGCAGTCCCAGAACCCTTGCAAAACGGGAGAGGATCAGGCGCTGCAGCATCCCTCCGGCCATAGGCAGGCGGAGCAGCAGGGTGTCGCGTTTCAGGCGCAGATCGTCGCGCTTCATGGCTTTGCGATAGAGGGGGACCGAGGCGATTATCAGGGAGGCGGGGATCCACCAGTATCCCTGCAGGAAATGGCTAACCTTGATCAGGATTATGGTAATCAGCGGCAGCGAGGCCTTGCTGTCCTCGAAAATGGTCACGATACGGGGAATGACGACCGTCAGCAGGAAGAGCATCACCCCCCCTCCAACGAATACCATCAGGATCGGATAGGCCAGGGCCGATGTGACCTTGCTCCGCACCTGCTCCTGCTCCTCCAGGAAATCCGCCAGCCGCTCCAGCACGGCATCCAGGGCGCCGCCTGCCTCGCCGGCCGCCACCATGCTGACATAGCTTTCGCCGAAGATGCCCGGCTCGGCTGAGAGGGCCCGCGACAGGGAGGCCCCTTCGGCGATGCGCTCTTTTACCCGGACCAGAGCCTGGCGGAGCGGCCCGTTTTCCTCCTGCTCGCAGAGCGATCCAAAAGCCTCAAAGAGCGGTATGGACGACGCGACCAGTGTGGCAAGACGACGGGTGAAGAGCGACAGCTGATCGGCCGGAACACCACGGCGGAAAGAGAACGTTCCGGAGCGGCCCTCCGCGCCACCCTCTTCCGTCACCTCGCGCGGCAGCAGTCCTTTTCCCTTGAGCTGCTGCATCGCCTGCCGTTCGGAATCGGCCTCTATGCTGCCCGAGACCGAAGATCCGGTGGTGCTGTAGGCCTTATAGCGGAACGTCGGCATAATCGTCCTGGGTAACGCGCAGAACCTCTTCAATTGTGGTAATCCCGGCGGCGGCCCGGGCAATGCCGTCGTCGCGCAGGGTCTTCATCCCTTGGGCAACCGCATACTCCTTGATCTCTCCGGCGTGCGCGCGGCGAATGATCATCGAGCAGAGTTCCTGGTCAATCGGCATGATCTCATATATTGCCGTCCGTCCGAGGGTGCCGAGGCCGAAGCAGGCGTCACACCCCAGTCCGCGATACAGCTTCTCAGGGAGGATTACGCCGGTGTGCTCCTCCACCGGTCGATACGCTTCGCGGCAGTGCGGGCAGATCACCCGCACCAGGCGCTGGGCAACAACCGCCGACAGGGAGGAGGCGATCATGAACGGTTCGATCCCCATATCCACGAGGCGGGTCACGGCGGTGGCGGCATCGTTGGTATGCAGGGTTGAGAGCACCAGATGCCCGGTCAGGCTGGCCTGAATGGCGATTTCAGCCGTTTCGGCATCGCGGATTTCGCCGACCATGATGATGTCCGGGTCTTGGCGCAGTATCGAGCGGAGCCCTCCGGCGAAGGTCAGATCTATCTTGGGATTTACCTGGATCTGGCCGATCCCCTTGATCTGGTATTCGATCGGATCTTCGATGGTGATGATGTTTTTTTCGCTGGAATTGACCCTGTTCAGCGCGGCGTAGAGAGTCGTAGACTTGCCGCTGCCGGTCGGCCCGGTCACGAGGATGATGCCGCTCGTCCGTGTCAGCATTCGCTCCAGCGTCCGTACGCCATGTTCCCCCAGACCGATGTCGGCCAGGGAGAGGATCCCCTTTTTCTTGTCCAGCAGGCGCAGCACGGCCCGCTCTCCGTAGTAGGTCGGAATGATCGAGACGCGGATATCGACATCGCGGCCGGCGACCAGCACCCGGATGCGGCCGTCCTGCGGCAGGCGTTTTTCGGCGATGTTGAGACCGGACATGATCTTGATGCGCGAGACCAGCGCATCCTGGATGATTTTGGGGGGAGAAAGCTTTTCGTAGAGGATGCCGTCGATGCGGAAGCGGACCAGCAGATCCCGTTCGTACGGTTCGATATGGACGTCGCTGACCCGCTCCTTGACCGCTTCCGAGAGAATCGAGTTGAGCAGGCGGATAACCGGAGCCTCATCGGACAGATCCAGCAGATCCTTGGGGTTGTTCAGTTCGGTGGCAACCGTGGAGAGATCTTCCCCCTGCAGCTCCTGCAGCACTTCGCGGGCCGTCCCCGAGGCACCTGCGTAGACAATATTGATGACGTCCGCCAGAAGCGGGGCCGGCACCAGTACCGCTTCGAGAGGCTTGCCGAACAGCAGGCGCAGTTCGTCAAGCTGCAGCATCCCGGCGGCGCTGGATATCGCGACCCTGATGACGCCGTCAACCTCGCGCAGCGGCAAGATCGAGTTGGCACGGGCAAACGTCAGCGGGAGGCGATTCAGCAGTTCGGAATCGACCTCATCAGCCTGAATTTCAGATCGGCACGGTATTCCGAGCCGGTCGGCAACGGCCTCCAACTCGCCAGCAGTCCCCACGTCGCCGGTACTCATTTGCCGGTAATCCCTTTTTCCACGTCGACGGGTTCGCTCTTTTTGGCTGCTTCCCCGAACGCCTGGCGCTGAATTCGCGTCATTTCGGCAAGATCGGCGGCATCCTTGACGATATGCGGCGTCAACAGGATCACCAGGTTGGTTTTGCTGCGCGTCTTGTTCTTGGATTTGAAGAACCAGCCAAGAAGCGGGATATCTCCCAGCAGCGGCACCTTGCTGACGGTTTCCTGCTCGGAGTCCTGGATCAGCCCGCCGATCACGACCGTCTCCTTGTCCTTGACGACAACGCTGGTCTTGGCCGAGCGTTTGGTGGTGACCAGGTCGATGGCCTGTCCCTTGCTGGCCTTTACCGCCGAAATTTCCTGGTTGATATCCATCCTGACATAGTCCCCCTCGCTGATCTGGGGCTTGATTTTGAGATTGATACCGATATCCTTGCGCTCGACGGATTGCGTTGTGCCGAATGTGCTCTGCGTTGCCGCCCCCTGGAACGGCACGTTTTCGCCGACGTTGATCTCCGCCTCCTTGTTGTCCGATGTCAGGATATTGGGGGTGGAGAGGATGTTCACGAGGCCGTTTTTGTCAAGCGCCTTCAAGACCGCCGTCACGTTCAGCGGCTTGGCGGTGACATTGGGGGTTAACGCGCCGTTATTACCTGTCGCGATGATCCCGCCGACAGTCGAGAGTGAATTGAGCGGGTCGTACAGTCCGGCTATTGTCAGGCTGCTGTTCGGAGAGCCGCCTCCCAGCACCCCAAGCTCCACTCCCAGATCGTTTGATTTGTCGAGCGATACTTCGGCGATCAGCACCTGCACAAAGACCTGTTTACTGCGGCGGTCCAGCTTTTTTATCACCTGCGTGAGGTTGTTGTAGTCATTGGGGGAGGCCATGATTACGAGCGAATTGGAAGCCTTGTCGGGAGTGATGGTAACCTTGCCGCTTTCGAAGGGGGATGCCTGCGGTGCGCCTGCGCCGGGCGCTGGGGTCGCCTGGGCGGAAATCCCCTTGACTACGCCATCCAGGACTTTTGCCATCTCGGTCGCATCGGTGTTTTCCAGATAATAGACGTTGACCTTGCTGCTTGCCTCGGGCGGAGTGACATCGAGTTTTGCAACCAGTTCGCGGATTGCGTTCTTGATCGAATCGTTGCCGAAAATCAGCAGGGCATTCAGACGCTGATCCGCAAGGACGCTTGTCGTACCGCTTCCGCCGGGGGCAGCGGGCTGGCCGCCCGGTTTGCCGTCTGAGCCGCTCAGCCACTGGCGCACGGTCGTCGCGGCACTTTCTGCCGAGGCGTTCTTGAGATAGATGATCTCAAGCCCTTCGCGGGTCCGCTCGGTATCAATAGTCTGCAGAATGCCGTGCAGCTTGCGGATGTTGATGGCCGAATCTACCATCAGGAGCAGATTGCCGGGGCCGAAGGCGGATATGTGACCATCCTTGGAAACCATCGGCTGCAGAAACGTCACCGCTTCCTGAGGGGTTATATATTCCAGCTTGGACACCTGGGCGACGTAGCTCTCGTTGACCGGAGCCTGCTCCCCCTCCGGCAGCAACTTGAAGCCCGATTGCTTGGCGGAGGAAGAGGGGACAATTTTGGCTACCCTTCCGCTCTGCACTACGGTGAACCCCTTCAGTTCCAGAACCGAGGTAAAGACATTATACGCCTCTTCGATCGAAAGCTTGGAAGGAGAGTACACCGATATTTTCCCTTTGACCCGATCATCAAGGATAAAGTTTTTACCGGTCAGGTCACTGATGAACTTCACCATGGTGGAGATATCCACCTCGTTGAAGTTCAACACCACCCCCCCCTTGCCGCCGGCGGCGATAGCCGGAGAAACAAGAAGCACGCCCATCAAAACAAAGGTGCAAAAAGTACGGAATATATATCGTGTCAAGTGTGCCTCCTGCAATAGGTCATCTCAGCTAAACTCCATCGAAATGTCAATTTTGTGCTCTGGCAAGGCTGTCGAACACTTGCAAGGAAGCGTAGCAGCGCTACGTTGACGCGCAAGTGTGAAGACTTACGCCGCCAGAGTGCAAAAGTGGCATTTCCTAGCGTATATCGTAATTGAACGTCTGCGGCTGCCCGTCGCGGATTATATCCAGCTTCAACCGGTTCTGCCCCTTCAGGGCGATGAACGATTGCAGCGCCTTGTCCGGCGAATCCATCGGGAAATCGTTCAAACGCAGCAAAATATCGCCATTCTTGATGCCGATCATGGCAAAGACCCCGTTCGGCTTGACCTCCGAGGCCCGGAACCCTTCGACCTTGCCGTCCTTCTGGCTGGGGAGCAGGCGGGCATCTCCCATCGCCTGGGCCGGATTATCCAGTGAGGCATTAAGGGCCCGCTGATCGATCACGTAATTTCCTGCTCCCGTGCTGGTCACCGCTACGCCCGTGTGCGCCCCTCCCGCGGCCGGTTGGCCGGCCGGAGAGGCCGCAGGCGGCGTCATCGGTGTGAGCAGTTCGACTTTCTTGTTGTTGATGACGATGAATGCCTTTTCCTTGCCGACTTCAGCCAGACGCCCGGCATCGAAGACCATGTCCCCGAGACGGAACACGCGTTCTTCCTGTTTTGTCGTATGGCGCACCAGGGCGAAGGTTTCGCGAAATGATCCGACCGCGGTGCCAAGCAGCATCAGTTCGGCCGGTGCGGTGGCAGGAGCGGCCTGTCCAGCTGCAGGAGCATTCGTGATCGGGGTAAGGGGACCCTGGGCCGCCTTGCCGAAAAGTCCCGCCGTCAGGATCGGAGCATAAAAAGAAAGATCTTCCGTACGCGTGGTGGTCGAAGCGGGAGCGGCGGCCTTAGTCTCCCCTTTTGGCAGAAGCACCTTCCCGAGGCGAGCCGACAGCCTCTCGGAGGTAATCCCCGCCAGCAGGGCGATGATGACGATTCCCAG
>DATNCC010000152.1:0-7607 GCA_035571735.1 Dongiaceae bacterium
CTCATGAAGATCGTCGAAGTGATCGACGGGCTCTTGACCGAAGGATGGGTTGGGGAGGCGCTTACCGCTCTTGCCCGGCGAATGGGGCACACCCCGGTGCGGGCCAAGGACACACCCGGTTTCATCGTCAACCATGCCGGCAGGGGATTCGGCACCGAGGCCTTACGGATCCTCGGCGAAGGGATTACCGAGTTCTACGAGATCGACCGGATCCTGAGGGAGGCGGGGGGATTCCGCATGGGGCCATTCGAACTTATGGACATGACCGGGCTCGATGTCTCGCATCCGGTGATCGAATCGATCTATGACCAATACTACCAGGAACCCCGCTTCCGGCCGTCCCCGATTACCCGCCAGATGCTGATGGCCGGGACTCTCGGACGCAAGAGCGGCAGGGGGTTCTACAGGTACGCCAACGGGACCGCGGAGCCGATGCCGGTAATACCCCTCCCGGAAGCCAGGCCTGCCGGTGTCTGGGTGAGCCGGGCCAAACCGGAGGCACATAACCTGGTGGCAGAACTGGTGGCCAGGCTGGGGGGAAACCTTGACCAGGGAGACAAGCCGCGACCGGATTCGCTCTGCATCGTCACCCCCCTGGGTGGGGACGCTACCACCACGGCGCTGGCAGAGGGGCTCGACCCGCAGCGGACCATGGGGTTCGACACCCTGTTCGATCCATCGAGGCGGCGCACCCTCATGAGCACACCGCTGACCCGCGAGGATGTGAAGGAAGCCGCCCTCGGGCTGTTCGGCAGTGACGGCGTGCCGGTTTCGTCTATCAACGACAGCGCCGGTTTCGTGGCACAGCGGGTAGTGGCTCTGATCGTCAACATCGGCTGCGACATTGCCCAGCAGCGGATAGCCACCCCTCAGGACATCGACCACGCAGTCACCCTCGGACTCGGCTATCCCAAGGGTCCGCTTGCCATGGGGGATGCCCTGGGAGCCGGGCGGATTCTCACTATTCTCACCAATATGTTCGAGTTCTACGGCGATCCCCGCTACCGGCCGAGTCCCTGGCTCAAAAGACGCGCACTTCTTGGCGTTTCGCTCCTTACACCTGAATAAGTGAATGCCGATCACAGACTGAAAAATTAGGACACTTTAGGAGATAAATGCCATGGCCACATTTACAGGAATCACCGATTACATGAATATGCAAAGCCTTTTGTCCGATGAAGAAAAGCTCGTGAGGGAAACAGCCCGCAAGTTCATTAATGCTGAGGTCCTTCCCTGTATCGAACAGCATGCCCAGGCCCAGACTTTCCCGAAGCATTTGATCAAGACGATGGGTGAACTCGGTTTTTACGGCCCCACGCTTCCGGAAAAGTACGGCTGCGCCGGAATGTCCAATGTTGCCTATGGGCTTTTGATGTACGAGCTGGAATGGGGTGACTCCGGCCTGCGCAGCTTCGCGTCGGTACAGGGCGCTTTGGTCATGTACCCTGTCCATGCCTTCGGCAGCGAGGCACAAAAAGATTACTGGCTTCCCAGGATGGCCCGTGGCGAGGCGATCGGCTGCTTCGGCTTGACGGAGCCGGATTTTGGCTCCAATCCCGCCGGCATGCGTACCCGGGCGGTCAGGGAAGGAAATGGCAAGTGGCGCATCAATGGCACCAAGATGTGGATTACCAACGGGAGCATTGCAGACGTTGCCGTTGTCTGGGCCCAGACTGAAGATGGCATTCGCGGTTTCCTGGTGGAAAAGGGAACTCCCGGGTTTACCGCCCCGGAGATGAAGGGCAAATGGTCACTAAGGGCTTCCATCACCGCCGAACTGGTCCTGGAAGACGTTGTTGTCGACGAGGAAAAGAGTCTCCTGCCGGGTGTCAAGGGAATCAAAGGGCCGCTCAGCTGCCTCACCCAGGCCCGGTACGGGATCGCCTGGGGCGTCCTGGGGGCTGCGGATGCCTGTTACCAGTGTGCCCTGGATTATGCAAAAAGCCGCATCCAGTTCGACAAACCGATCGCCTCATTCCAGCTCCAGCAGGAAAAGCTCGCCTGGATGGTAACGGAGCTGACCAAGGGACAACTCCTGGCATTGCAGCTGGGGCAACTGAAGGACCAAGGACAGTATACTCCAGCCCAAGTATCCATGGCCAAGATGAACAACACCAATGCGGCCCGGGAGATCTGCAGCAAGGCACGGACTATCCTCGGGGCGAACGGGATAGTGGACGAATACCCGGTTATGCGCCACATGGCCAACCTGGAGGCGGTCTACACGTATGAAGGCACCCATGACATGCACACCCTGGTAATCGGCCAGGAGGTGACCGGGATAGCCGCTTACAGGTGATCCTGAATCAGTGACGGCGGAGTGCCGGAATGCGCGGAATGCCGGAGCGGCCCGTCGCTTGTGCCGGAACAAGCCAGCTTGCCAAGTGTCCTCCGCTTTCCGGTCAATTAATCACGAAATCCTGAAGCTGTAGGCGTTCCGGGCAAATGGAGGCACGGAGGCGTCACGGATTCAGGGAGACGAAAAGGATAGAACCATGATCGATAAGCGTGTGGCAACCATTGAAGATGCGGTTGCCGGGATAAGGGACGGAGCAACGATTCTGATTGGCGGATTTGGCGATACCGGAACGCCATTTGAGCTGATCCATGCCGTTCTGGATACCGGGGTACGGGATCTGGTCATCGTCTCCAACAATGCCGGAAACGGCTATGTCGGTATTGCCGCGCTTCTCGACGCCGACAGGGTGCGAAAGGTTGTCTGTTCCTATCCGAGAAGCAGTGATTGTGTAGTCATCGATAAAAAGTTCAAGGAAGGAAAGGTCGAGGTCGAACTGGTCCCTCAGGGGACACTTGTTGAGCGGATGCGTTGCGGAGGAGCCGGCATCCATGGATTCTATACCCGTACCGCGGCCGGGACCCCCCTGGCCGAGGGAAAGGAAGAACGGATCATTGACGGGGTGGAGTGCGTTCTGGAAAAACCGCTCCGCGGAGACATCGCGTTGATCAAGGCCGCTGTTGCGGATCGCTGGGGCAACCTGGTCTACAGCAAAACTGCAAGGAATTTCAATCCGATCATGGCCACTGCCGCCGACCTCACAGTAGTCCAGGCAGGCTGGATAGCCGAACTCGGTGATCTCGACCCGGAACTGGTCGGGACGCCCGGAATATTCGTCGACAGGGTTGTAGCTGTTGGAGGCACACGATGAAATCTCTTGATCATACTGCCGGGATTAATCGTCTGCAACGGCGACATATAGCGGCCAGAGCGGCCCGGGATGTACTTGACGGCGCCTATGTGAACCTGGGGATCGGTATGCCGTTGCTGATTGCAGACTATGTACTGCCCGACAGGGAAGTCATTTACCATAGCGAGAACGGTATGTTGGGGATGGGCCCCGCACCTGTTCCCGGCGATGAGGACGAGGACCTGGTCAATGCCGGGAAGCAGCTGGTCACACTGGTAAATGGCGGGTGCTATTTCAACAGTGCCGATTCGTTTGCCATAATGCGCGGCAAACATCTCGACATGGTCTTCCTGGGCGCGTTCCAGGTATCCGAAGCCGGCGATCTGGCCAACTGGATAACCGATGATAAAAATAACCTCCCTTCCGTTGGCGGCGCCATGGATCTAGCTGTGGGGTGCAAGGATATTCGTGTGCTGATGGAACATGTCACCCGTGACGGCAAGCCGAGGATCCTGAAAGAATGCACCTATCCTTTGACCGCCAGAAAGGTTGTCAAGCACATATATACCGATCTCGCCGTTATTGATGTGAACCCATCCGGTCTGATCGTCAGAGAAATGGTGGAGGGGATCGATTTTGGCACTCTGCAGGAATTGACCGGAGTTCCTCTGATGCTTGACAGGAACTGGCGAATACTGGAACGGCTTATTTAACTAAATTGGGAGGTGTTATGAAAATACTTGTATGTATCAAGCAGGTTCCCGATATGGAGTCCCGCTTCAAGCCCAATGCAGACGGGTCTTGGTACGACGAGACCGACCTTGCATTCCGGCTGAATGAGTACGACGAATATGCGGTGGAACAGGCCGTGCTGCTCAAGGAACAGTTGGGTGATGCTCCTGATGTGACTGTAGTGTCGATCGGACCTGATCGGGTGGGAGAAGCCCTCAAGAAGGCGCTGGCCATGGGATGCGACCGGGGCGTGCATATCCACGACACCGCACCGCACACAAAGGATCCGTGGCAGATCGCTGCGATCATCGCCGCCTTTGCCAAGAACAAGAGTTTCGACTTGATCTTTACCGGCTTGCAGTCTCAAGATCGGGGTTCGGCTCAGGTGGGAGTGACTGTTGCCGAGTTTCTTGGCTACCCGTGTGCTACAACGCTGGTCGGTTTTGCCTGTGACAATGGTATTGTCACGGCGAAGCGGGAGCTGGAAGGAGGACTCAAGGGCGTTGTCAGATTTAAGCTCCCGGCGGTAGTCACTTGCCAGATGGGACTGAATGTCCCGCGTTATCCGACACTCCCAAACATCATGAAAGCAAAAAGGAAGGAACTCCTTGCCATCCCGGTTGCCGACTTCCTGCAGGAAGATTGTCTGACCGCAACCGGTGCGACATACCCCCCAGCCAGAAGAGGAGGGGGTGTCGTTCTCGAGGGTGATGTGAACGAAATCGCCGACCGTCTAATCGGCATCCTCAAAGAAAAGACCTCGGTCGTGAGGTAGGAGGCTTCTATGAAAACATTGCTTGTTTGTGAATACCGGGAAGGGAAGCTGCTCGACTCCACCTATGAACTGTTGGCATTTGCCGACAAACTTGGCGCCGACAAAGTCATGGTCCTGGTCGGAAGAGAATCCGAGGCACCGAAGGTCGACGGGCGGGTCTATGTGGCCGATGCAGGGACATATGGGGAATATGGTCCTGACCTGCACAAGCGGATTGTGCTCGAAGTTGCCAAAAAGGAGAACCCCGACTATATCGTCTTTATCCATTCATCTTACGGGTGGGACCTGGCGCCGCGGGTTGCCGCAGCCCTCAGGTCCGGACAGGTTTCCGAGGTGCTCGGCATCAGCGACGGTAATCTTGAAGTCGGCATCTGCAATGGCAAACTGCGGCGGAGCGTGGTTCCCGGTACCGATACAGCGCTCGTGACCATACAGGCTGGAGCATTCAGTTTTAATGGAGAAAAGTCGGGTTTGCCGCAGATTGAACGGATCCAACTGCCTGATGCAGCATCTCCGCTCGAATTTGTCGGTTATGAGCCGGCGGAAAAGAAGGACGTGGACCTGACCAGAGCGGATGTAATCGTCAGCGCAGGTCGTGGAATCGGTAAAAAGGAGAATGTGCCGGCTATTGCGGCACTTGCCAGAGCGCTTGGAGGCGAACTTGGCGCAAGCCGGCCGGTTGTGGATGCGGGGTGGGTCGAACACAGCCACCAGGTGGGTACTACGGGGCAGACGGTGAGCCCGAAATTATACGTGGCATGCGGCGTAAGCGGCGCCATCCAGCATGTTGCGGGGATGAAAAAATCTGATTTCGTGGTGGCGATCAACAAGGACAGGGATGCTCCCATTGGCGAGGTTGCAGATGTTCTGGTCGTCGCCGATGTCATGCAGTTCGTTCCTTCATTGACTGCTAAATTGCAGAAAGGGTTAGTGTAACGTTCATTCTGTAAATTTAAAAAGCCTGACAATAAAAGACAGGCCAAGGTCATTTAATGTAGCCTGATGAAAACAATTTGTCTTGGTAAACTGCCAAGACGGTGAAATGACCATGACAAAGCAGCGTCGGGCACCCAGAAGTTCGGCATCTGGCAAGCGAGGAGTCTGTCGAGTCCGAAGTAGGTGTAGTAGTCGAGGAGGTGGCGTCCATAGGGGTAGGGGGATTCACCTCCCGTGCTACTCCGTCCGCCGACGTGATGCTCCCCCCCTGCTCCTTCGGTTGGCCCTCAATTGGAACTTAACTGCCTGTACTTAAATGAAGCATAATGAACCATAACCGGGCAGAGTTGAGAGAAATCGATTTTTAATTGGCTAATATTATTAGTGTTTATGATTTGGGACTGAAAATGTTGTATGGATTCGAATCCCGTTTCCCGCTCCATTAAAAATACATACGATTCAATATGTTATTTGAATCGGGAGCATACTGACCCCGAAACTGTCCACATAGGATAGATTCGGGGTTCTTCTTTTTCCAGGCTTAATCAGAAAATTCTTCCCGAAATAGCGGATAATATCCTTCACATCATCTTCCAGATCTTCGACCCTCCGGCACCTTTTGACCTGGCAACGCCCTACCTGGGTACGACCGGCCCATAAATCGTCCAGCCAGTCTCATCCCAGTTACATCGATGAGTGCACTTGCCAATGCCCGTTTTTGTGAACAGACCATTTCTGTGGTATAAAAACATGTTGCCCATATTTGATGTTAAACAGCGATTTGGCGATGTCACAACGATGATACCGTCTTTATCACCCGAGGTTGCTTCATGAGAGACAATATCAAAAACAGGCTCGCAGTCGGATTTGGAATCACTATGCTGCTGATGGCGTCCATAGTCGTATTCAACTATTCAATTTTGCGGAAACTTGAAAAACTCTATCTAGAGACCTTTAAACGCTCCGTTGATTTGGAATTGACTACGGATGCCCAGCACATCGGTGGAGATATGTATATGATTATCGCCAATGCCATTATCAACCGGGACATGGCAAAATCGGAACGGGAGTGGGCAACCGCAAAAATAACATACCGGGCAAAATTCCAGAAAGTAGACCAGGCTGCAAATACCGTGGCAGAGAAAACAAAGGTCAAGGAAGCCCAGAAAGCCTATGATGACATAATCCTGATTTATGAAAAGGATATGCTGCCGCTCATCAAGAAGGGAGCAGTAGTGCCGGGGCCGCTTTCTGACATTGATGCCCAGATCGACAGTAAGATCGAAGCCATAGACCAGGCACTGGTATGGGTGGCTAAGTCCATGTCAAACGACAACCAGAAAGCTGCAAGGGAGTTCCATGAGTTACTTTCAGACACCCTTAAGTCCGGGTTATTGCTTTCGATTTTCGGGGCGATTGTGGCGTTCTTTATTGCAGCAATGACAGCATGAGGGGGTAAACAGCCATGAGCAGCCCACGGAAGACAGCCATCGTGACCGGAGCTTCGCAGGGGATCGGTGCGGGAATTGTGAAAGAGTTTGTCGAACGGGGTTTCAATGTCATTGCTAATTCCCGGAAGGTGACCCAATCCATCGAGGTTGCGGCTTCCGACCACGTAGCTCTGGTGGACGGCCACATCGGCGAGCCGGCAACTGCAGCCAAGATCGTCGAGACGGCGCTGTCTCGCTTTAAGTCGATCGACGTACTGGTCAATAACGCTGGCATCTTCTTCACCAAGCCGTTCATCGACTACACGGCCGAGGACTTCAAGTCGCTCGTCTCGACGAACGTCGAGGGCTTCTTGTACGTCACCCAACTCTCCATCAAGCAAATGTTAGCGCAGAAGACCGGCGGAAGCATCGTCACAATCACGGCGGCCCTTGCTCGCAACCCGATCCGGGGCGTCACGGCGTCGGTGCCGATGATAACCAAAGGCGGTCTTGAAACGATTACCCAGCACCTTGCGATGGAGTATGCGAAAGACGGCATCCGTGTGAACGCTGTCGCGCCCGGCGTCG
>DATNCC010000153.1:0-11499 GCA_035571735.1 Dongiaceae bacterium
CCTTGCGTGGCCCCATCTTTTCGATGATCGCCCCCTGAAATTCCGAAGCAACGTCTACCACCAGGTATTCCATCGGCTCCATTTTGACGCCGTCCTTTACCCGAACGATGACCTCCGGCTTGGAAACTGCCAGCTCGAAGCCTTCACGGCGCATGGTCTCGATCAGGATCGAGAGGTGCAGCTCACCGCGGCCGGAAACCCGGAAGGTGTCGGGACTGTCGGTGTCCTCGACCCGCAGGGACACATTGGTGCGCAACTCCTTGGTCAGGCGCTCGCGGATGTTGCGCGAGGTGACCCATTTACCTTCACGCCCGGCAAAAGGGGAAGTGTTGACGATGAAGTTCATCGACAGGGTCGGTTCGTCGATGGAGACGTAGGGTACGGCGATGGGAGTCTCGGCCGAGGCCAGGGTCTCGCCGATGCTGACGTCTTCAAATCCGGCGACGGTAACGATATCGCCGGTGCCGGCCTCTTCGATTTCGATCTGTTTCAGACCTTCGTAGCCGAGCAGCTTGGAGATGCGACCTCTCGTGATCGACCCGTCCTGCTTGATCATGGCAACCGTCTCACCCGCACGGACCTTGCCGTTGAAGATGCGGCCGGTGGCCATACGGCCGATGTAGTCGTTGTAGTCTATGTTGGCGATCAGCATCTGGAACGGGGCATTGACATCGCCCTTGGGGGGACGGACGTTGGCCTCCACCACCGCAAAGAGCGGTTCCATGCTGTTCGACTCGATAGTGATATCGAGTTTGGCGTAGCCCATCTTGGCGCTGGTATAGACTACCGGGAAATCGAGCTGGTCGTCGGAGGCATTCAGTTCGCAGAACAGGTCGAATACCATGTTGAGCACTTCATCCGGGCGGCTGCCGGGACGGTCGATCTTGTTGATGACGACGATCGGTTTCAAGCCGAGGTCGAGCGATTTTTTCAGGACGAAGCGGGTCTGCGGCATCGGACCGTCCAGAGCATCCACCAGCAGGAGAACCGAGTCGACCATTTTGAGCACGCGTTCCACCTCGCCGCCAAAGTCGGCATGGCCGGGAGTATCAACGATGTTGATCTTGTATGGGCCGTGGTGGATCGAGAGGCTCTTGGCCAGGATGGTGATGCCGCGTTCCTTCTCAAGGTCGTTCGAATCCATGACCCGCTCGGTGATGGCTTCGTTGGCGCGGTACACTCCGGCGTGTTTAAGCATGGCGTCAACCAGGGTGGTCTTGCCGTGGTCGACGTGGGCGATAATGGCGATGTTTCTGATTCGTTCCTGCATGGGTAAAACTCCTCAATTCAAGCAAAATAAAACGACGGGCATTGCTGCCCGTCGAAGATTTATCACTATGTCAGATTTTTGTTGATCTGACAAGTATTTATACAACAATCGCTGATAAACAGGATAAGTGCGTTAACGAATTTATTTTCTACCCGATACACGCAGAAATAAATTCCGACTTACTAATGTTCGCGATACCCCATTACGACCAGCAGACAACTGCCATCGGCGATGACGTTGATCCCCCGCTCCCGGCAGAGGGCCACCGCCTCGGGGTGTTCCGCCCCCGGCTGCATCCAGATATTCTTTATCCCCTTTTCGATTGCCAGCGGCACAAGCTGTGCGGTGACGGCCGGCGGGGTGATCATGGAAATACTCTCGACATCTGGCGACAGGTCGCTGATCGCGGCCACGCAGGATACCCCTTCAATTTCCGGTTCATTGGGATTGACCGGAATGGCGATCTTTCCGTGCTGCAGATAGCAGCGCAGCACCTTGTTGCCGAACTTATGGCGGTTGGTGGAGGCTCCGACCACTCCGAAAGCGGGTGAAGCGAGGAACTGCCGGGTCTGATCCTGAATAGTCATGATGGGCTCCTGTCTGTTGGTATTATACTGAATAATACCATAGATTGTCGTTGATCACACCATGACAGGCGTTATTCCAGCTGACCGGCTATTGAAAAGTTGCTGATTACCTTGGAATAAAAATAACATCAGGCATTGGCGAGGAAGTCGTTACTCCCTGACCTGCCCGTCCCCATAGACGATGAACTTGGTGGTGGTCAGATCCTCCAGCCCCATCGGGCCGAAGGAGTGCAGCTTGGTGGTGGAGATGCCGATTTCGGCCCCGAGGCCGAGCTGGCCGCCGTCGGCAAAACGGGTGGAGGCGTTGACCATCACGCAGGAGGAGTTGACCTCGCGGATGAAGCGCTGGGCACGACCGTAGTCGCTGGTGATGATCGATTCGGTGTGCAGCGAACAGTAACGGTTGATATGGGCGATTGCGGCATCCAGATCATCGACCACCCGGCAGGCGAGGATCAGTTCCAGATATTCGGCGTACCAGTCCTCTTCGGTCGCCTTGGTAGCGGCCGGCGCATAGCTGCAAAAGGCTTCGTCGCCGCGCAATTCCACGCCAAGCGCGGACAGCGTGGCGGCAATTCGCGGGATGAATTCGGCGGCCACATCCCTGTGGATCAGGAGCGTCTCAAGTGCATTGCAGACACCGGGGCGCTGGGTCTTGCTGTTGATGATGATCTGTTCGGCCTTGTCGAAATCGGCCGACTGGTCGACAAAGATATGGCAAACCCCCTTGTAATGCTTGATGACCGGGATGCGCGAGTTCTCCACGACAAACCTTATCAGGCTTTCGCCGCCGCGTGGGATGATCAGGTCGATGGACTCTTCCTGCTTGAGCATCTCCAGCACCCCTTCGCGTTCGGAGAACGGGATCAGCGACAGCGCAGCCTGGGGAATAGCCATTTCTTTCAGTACGGTCTGCAGAACTTCGGCAATGGCCAGATTGGAATTGATCGCTTCGGAGCCTCCCCGCAGGATCACGGCATTGCCGGCCTTGAGGCAGAGGGCGGCAGCATCTGCGGTCACGTTTGGCCTCGACTCGTAGATGATCCCGATCGTGCCGAGCGGGATGCGCATCTTGCCGACCATAAGCTCGTTGGGGCGCTTCCACATCCTGGTCACTTCACCAACCGGATCGGGCAGCGCGGCAATCTCACGCAGGGCATCGGCAATCCCGCGGATGCGCTTTTCATCCAGCATCAGGCGGTCCAGCATGGCGGTGGATAGCCCTTTAAGCTGTCCGGCTGCGAGGTCTTTCCGGTTCTCCGCGATCAGGGCCGGTGTCGCATTCTCAAGGGCAGCGGCCATCTTCAGCAGCATGTCATTTTTGACGGCGGTTGAAAGACGTGCCATTGCCAGCGAGGCCTGGCGGGCATCACGCGCGATTTTTACGATTTTTTCTGCAATACTCACGATATCGGCTCCAAGGGTAAAATCAACCGGACTGATTGTGCGGTATAAGCGAATATTACGCAAAATCAGACCATCCAGCAAGACAATTGAAGCCGGGCAACAGGGGAGCAAAGTAAAACGCTGCCAGCCGATTGACAGACCCGGCGCTCAGTGCTACAAGAACCATTCATGCAGACCCTCTTTTCAATACACTGTACGATCAGGTATATTCGTATCATCCTCTGCTGGAGCCTGGTGCTGCTGGCCGGCTGCACCAGCTACATTCCCCGCGAAAACCCAAACCAACCCCTGACCGGCAATCCCTTCGAAGACACGATAAAACTGGTAACGGTTCCGCTGCCGGTTATCGCTTCCAGTCCGAACGAGGGGATTACCTACGGCGCCTTGACGGCGTTTCTGGCCCATAACAGGCGGGAGGAGGTCACGACCCTGCTGGCCCCACAGGTAACCTACAACGACAACTTCGGAGTCACCACTTCGTTGTATGGTGCTTACTATCCATCACCCGAGTGGAACATTGAGTTCAACCTTTCCCAATCCGGAAAGGTAAATCATGATTACGAGCTTCGCGTCAGAGACACGTCACGGCTCGGAAAAAAACTTGAGCTGAACGGATTTTTCTTCAAATTTGCTGACGGCTCCTCGCGCTTTTTCGGTTTTAACGCCAAGAGCCCGCAGCAGCTGGAAACAAACTATGCCAATGATGAGTTAGGTTATAACATTTCCGCCGGGTACCAGCTTGGACGGCATTTCCAGGTCACACTTGGCGATCGCCTCCGTAATGTCGACATCCATCATGGAGCTTTTGGAAAACTCCCTGACATAAAAGATATCTTTTCGCCGGCAACCGTGCCCGGTATTGACGGGTTTACTACCCATGCGCTGCGCATTTCGCTGTCATACAGTACACTTGACAACCGGGACACCCCAACCTTCGGCGGTTATTCCAGGATTACCTTCGAGCCGACCCTCAAAGCATTGGGTGGAGCGGGCGATTACCGGCATTACGAGATTGAAGCCAAGGGCTTTATTCCGGTCAGCAATGGCAGATACATCAGCGTGTTCCGCCTGATGTACAATCAGACCCTCGGCACTGACGTCCCTTTTCTGGAACAGAGTATTCTGGGGGGAGAGAGTACGCTGCGCGGTTTCGGCCGCAACCGCTTTATTGACAACAGCTTTCTGCTCTGCAATCTGGAAGAGCGCATCCGGCTGTTCCGCTGGGAAGTATTCGGCGTAACGGCAGACTGGGAGGTTGCGCCATTTTTTGATGTAGGGGCGGTGATGGAGTCGTTGAACAAGGCAAGCGCAGCCAATTTCGAGTTAAATCCCGGCATCGGTTTTCGCGCACTGGTGCGCCCTAATATCGTCGGCAGGGTTGACCTGGGAGTCGGCAAGGATGGGCCGGCGCTCTTTGTCGGACTGGGCTATCCGTTTTAGTCTCTTACAGCTTGTCCTTACTGAATCTGAGCAAAATGCAGGACACCCTCTTGATTCAAACCTTTTTTCAGCCTCTCGATTAACTCAAGATTACCTGGATTTAGAGCTTAAAATCGTGAGTAATCATGAAGTACTCGAGAGGCAAATGATCGTTATGTTTGCTCAGGCTTTGCCGGTTTAATGTCTACCTTGTCCTCTTGTCAGGGCGTTCGATCGCAAATTTGTCCAGACGGTACTGCAGGGTCTTGTAACTCATTCCCAGGAGCGGTGCGGCCTTGCCGATCACCCATTCCGCTCTTTCCATCGCCTTGATGATCAGCCCTTTTTCGAGTTCCTCAAAATCGAGCCCCTCCGCAGGAAGGTCAAAATTCAGGCCCCCCGCCAGTGAACCGCAGGCGGTGATTTCGGTCGGAAGGTCGTCCGGTTCGATATAGTTGCTCTCGGCCATCAGGATCGAGCGCTCGATTACCGACTCCAGTTGCCGGACATTTCCTGGCCAGCTGTAATTCATCAGCAGCTTCAGCGCCTGTTTCGAAATGCCGTCCATCGTAATTCCGGCCGCCTTGCTGTATTTTTCAAGGAAGAATTCCGCCAGGGTCTTGATGTCGCTACCCCTCTCGCGCAGGGGTGGAAGGTTGACGCGGATAACGTTGAGGCGATAGAACAGATCCTCCCGGAAGGTTCCCTTTTTTATCTCCTGTTCCAGCTCTTTGTTGGTGGCTGAAACCAGACGCACATCCAGGCCGATATTTACCTTGCCGCCGACCCGGCGGACCTCCTTTTCCTGGATGGCCCGCAGCAGCTTGGCCTGCATGGCGACGTTCATCTCGCCGATTTCATCCAGAAACACGGTGCCACCGTCGGCCGCTTCGAAGATGCCGATCTCACGGGCATTGGCGCCGGTAAAACTCCCCTTTTCATGGCCGAACAGCTCGCTTTCGATCAATGTGTCCGGAATGGCAGCGCAGTTGATGGCGATAAACGGCTTGTCGCGGCGCGGGCTACCTTCATGGATCGCCCGGGCAATCAGCTCCTTGCCGGTTCCCGACTCACCCACGATCAGTACGGTTGAATTCGACGGAGCGATCTTGGCAATGACCCGGAAAACCTCCTTCATCTTGGGATGCTCACCTCGCATATTGGGAATCGTCGCAATCGACTCGACCCGCTTCTGCAGCACACGGTTTTCGCGCACCAGAGAGATGCGCTCGAAAGCCCGCCGCAGGGTCAATACCAGATTGTCACGCTCCAGCGGTTTTTCCAGATAATCGAAGGCCCCCTTGCGCATCGCCTCTACGGCCGTATCAACCGAGCCGTGGGCCGTCATCATGATGATGCACTGCTGCGGATCATCGCCCAGAACCTTTTCCAGCAGGTCAAGCCCGCTCTGACCCTGCATCTTGAGGTCTGTCATGATCAGGTCGAACTCGCGCTTTTCCAGCTGTGCCAGAGCTTCGCGCACTCCGGGAACATCGACGACATCGTAGTCCTCTCTTTTCAGGATCAGGCTGAGGATGTCCCGCTGCCCCTTTTCATCGTCAACTATCAGTATGCTGCCGTTGTTTTTCATGGTCCCTCTACTTATTTCAGGTTTCTGCCGGTTGCAGCGGCAATGACACGGTAATGGTCGTTCCGGAGCCAACCGTGCTTTCCACCTCAATCCCGCCGCCGTGCTCCTTGATGATCCGTTCGGTAATAGCCAGTCCCAGACCGATTCCGACATCCTTGGTGGTGAAATAGGGCTGGAAAATTTTGCCGATGTCGTCCGGAGATATGCCGCTCCCCTGATCGCGGAAGGTCAGTTTCACCCGCTCTTCTTCAAGCAGTGCGCCAAGAGTGATGGTACCGCCGTCCGTCATGGCCTGGGCTGCGTTGGAGACAAAGTTGAGGATGCAGTTCCGGAACAGTTCGCCATCGATCCAGAGTGGCGGCAGATCGGAAGGAATCTGCTGGTCGACAACAACATGCTGCTCCGTCAGCCGGTCCTGAAGCACCGGCAGTACCTTGGCCAGCAGTTCCCGATAGACGACCTCCGTCCGGCGCAGCTTGAGCGGCCGGCCATAGTTCATGAAGTTGACCACCATGTAATTGGCGCGGCGCACCTCTTCCTTGATCTTGTCCGTAAGATCCTCCAGCTCGGAGCACTTGTCGCCGCAGCAGGGGAGCATCTCGGTTTTGAGGTGATCTATCGCCAGGCTGATATAATTCAACGGATTCCGGATCTCATGGGCGATTCCGGATGCCAGTTGTCCGACACGCGAGAGATGCTCCGCCTCATAGAGCCGTTTTTCCAGCGCTTCCCGCTCACGCAGTTTTTCAACCATGTTGTTGAAGCCTTCCGCCATCTCTCCGATCTCGTCATTGCTTTCCACCGGAATGGTCACCGACAGGTCTCCCGCCGAGATCCGTTTGAAGTCGCCAACCAGGTTATTAATCGGGGTCGTATAGCGGCGGGCGAGGAAAATTGTCAGGGCGATACCGACGGCGAAAACCATGCCGGTTGCGAACAGGCGGCGGATAAAGTTGGCCCGCTGGATGTCGCGTATGTTGTCCAGCAGCATGTTGATCTGGACATAGCCCAGCTGCTCATCCCCGACGATGACGGGCACCACCACCTCATACGGCTTCTGGGAGAGCATCGCGCCGCCGATCGGCCGCCGTACCGCATGAATCCCCTTCTCCAGCTTCTTGAGCTCACGTTTCTTGCCGATCTTTTCAGGATCGGAGGAGTCGATAATCTCCCCCTCCGTATTGATGATGTTGATCTCGTTTATGCCCTTTTCACGGGCCTTTTTCAAATAGTCGGTCAGGCGGGAGGTCTCGGCTTCGGATGTGAGGTCCTCGATACTCATCTGGATCGCCTTGGATATCTCCTGGGAGCTCTCCTGAATTTCGTTCACCAGATCGGTCTGGGCGAACTGATTGAGGATGAAGAGCGTCAGCATCGCCAGAACCAGCAGTGAGAGCATGATGATGATAAGCTTGGAATTGAGTTTCATGATTGCCTTGAAAAACAACCACCTCCCAACCCTCTCCTTAAAGGAAGGAGGGGGGGCTTTTAAAGTCCCCCTCCTATTTCGCTTAAAAGCGCCTACTTCAGGCAGGAGGGGCTAGGGGTGGTAAGGTGTTGACTTTGATCTATTCCACCATCTCGCCGATCAGATCGTAATCCGATGAGTCGGTGATCCTGAGCGTGACAATGTCACCGATATCGGCGGTTCCCGAAGTGATATAGACCTGGCCATCGATGTCGGGCGCCTGGCGCGAGGAGCGCCCCTTGAGCAGCAGCTCGGTCTCCTCGCTGAACCCCTCCACGATAACCTGTTCGGTGGTCCCGATCAGGGTGCGGTTATGGCGGAAGGACAGCCGCGCCTGGGCGCGCATCAACTTGCGGTAGCGTTCCCGCTTGACGCGCTCCGAGACCTGGTCCGGCATCTGGGCCGCAGGGGTCCCCTCTTCCCTTGAATAGCAGAAGACCCCCAGACGGTCGAAGCGGGTCTGCTCGACAAAGGCGGTCAGCGTGGTAAAGTCCTCGAGGGTCTCACCCGGAAAGCCGACGATCAGCGACGTACGCAGGGCGATGCCGGGGATTTCGTTCCGCAGCTTGACGATCAGATCACGGATCTGCTGCTCCGAACTCCGCCGCTTCATCGCCTTCAGCACCGGGTCGGAGATGTGCTGGATCGGAATATCCAGGTACTTGCAGACCTTCGGCTCATCCCGGATCAGGGCGATCATGCTGTCGGTGATCCCGTCCGGATAGGCGTAGAGCAGCCGTATCCAGCGCAGCCCCTCGATCGCGGCCAGCCGCCGGACCAGCGTTTCCAGCGTGGTGCCGTCACTCATGTCGCTGCCGTAGCGGGTGATGTCCTGGGAGATGACATTGATCTCCTTGACCCCCCGGGCGACCAGCCGTTCCGCCTCGGCCACCAGTGCGTCGAGCGGCCGCGAACGGTAGGCGCCGCGCAGGGTGGGGATGATGCAGTACGAGCAGCAGTTGGAGCATCCCTCGCCGATCTTCAGGTACGAGAACCAGGCCGGGGAAGAATTCAGGCGCGGCAACGTCTCGTCGTAGATGAAATCCGGATCGCCGATATAGCGGAGCTGGCCGTCAACGCCGCTCTTTTCGGCCAGGATCTCGGCGATACGGGGGTAATCCCCGGTGCCGATGAAGATATCGACCTCCGGCAGCTCCTTGGCCAGCTCTTCCTGATAGCGCTGCGGCAGGCAGCCGGATACGATCAGGGTATGGCAGCGCCCGTCATGCTTCCGTTCGGCCAGGTCGAGGATCGCGTCGATACTCTCCTGCTTGGCTTCCTTGATGAAGGAGCAGGTGTTGACGATGATGACATCGGCAGCCTTCTCGTCCATGGTAATCTCGTAATCCTGCTTCGAGAGCACCCCCAGCATGACTTCGGCATCCACCAGGTTTTTCGGGCAGCCGAGGCTGACCATGCTGACTTTCTGTTTTGCGATTTCGCTCACGTTATCCTCTTCAGGTCATGTTTTTTGTAATTTTTACTTATACGGGAATGAGCTCATCGATGACAATCATTTCTTCACGATGCGGCGTTTATAGGTAACGTGAATTTTGTAGATCAGTATTTTACTTTTAGCCAATAAAATACACTATGGCAATCCATATTTTACTTTTAGCCCCAAAAGTATAATATGGAAATTTATAATTACCGAAAAAAGCTAAAACAGGTGCATATACTTTTCAAAAATGAAGAGCCGGTTACGTTTGAATCCGGTCATTTCTTTCAAGATGCCCAGACTCACCATGTCATTAATAATGGCATTGGCTGCCCGAGGGGTAAGATCAAGCATTTTGGAAACGGAAGATGCCTTTATAAGCGGGCTTTGGTAGAGGTGCAGCAGGAGGTTGCGGGCATTTTCTGCCTTTCTGCCGAGTAAAACGATCTGCCCATCTACCTCATTTTTCAAAGCCAGAATACTTTTAAATGTTTCCTGACCCTTTTCGGCTGTGGCAATAATCGCCACTAGGAAAAACTTGATCCAGTGCAGCAGGTTATTGGAAGATCTGACCGTAGTGAGGGCATCGTAGTAGGCGCCCTTGTTTTTTTCAAAGTAATCAGAAAGATAGAGGGAGGGTTTGTGCAACATTCCGTGGCTGACCAGATACAAAGTGATCAGTAAGCGCCCGATCCTGCCGTTGCCATCTAGAAAAGGGTGAATTGTTTCAAACTGGTAATGGCTGATGGCGATGCGGATCAAATGAGGCACGTCGATGTCATCATTATGCCAGAACATCTCTAAATCGGCCATAAGCTCATCGACCTCGCCCTGATGAGGTGGAATGAATACTGCGTCTTGAAGGCTCGATCCGCCGATCCAGTTTTGACTGGTGCGATAGTCTCCCGGAGTCTTGCGATTGCCTCTCACTCCTTGCAGCAGAATGGCGTGGGTTTCTTTCAAAAGGCGATTGGACAATGGCAACTTTTCCAAAGACACAAGCGCATGATTCATGGCCTGCACGTAGTTCTGTACCTCCTGCCAGTCATCGCGCTTTTCCGGGCTGATCTGCTCTACATCCATCAAGTCCTCATCCATCTCGGTCTGAGTGCCCTCGATACGGCTCGATTTGTTTGCCTCTTTCATGATGTGCATCCGGATAAAGAGATCCACGTTGGGAACAATCAGGGAATAGGCGTTCAGGCCGCTCAAGGCTTGTGTCGCCTTTTCCAGCAGGGTATTCACCTTGGGCTCTTCCCAGGTCCAGACTTGGTTGACCAAAGTGGGGGAGAAGCTCTTGTATTGGTATTGCTGTTTGAATACACCAGAGCTGAATTCTTCCATTTTCATGAGATATCCTCTTGATTGTTGAGCCAAAATTCTACCGCGTTATGTTTTATTATTTTATGTCATTGTAATAGTTAATGCACCCAAAACAGCAGGCGCCAGTTTTTTATACTATCGTGCATTCCATCGACGCTTCAATTCTATAAATCGAGCGTCACTTAACAAAGAAGGCTCTGCTTCTCTGATTTTTGCAAGAACATCTTCAATGCCATATGGCCATTTTGTTGCATTTTCAGGTAAGACAGCCCATAGAAGTTCAAGTGTTTTTTCTGGATGTTTTTCGAAAACATTGTTTTCTGTTACCCGTAGATGAGGAAGAAAAATGCCTTCCACATCAATTATAGTAACCAAGGGAAGAATTTTGTCAGCAACAACAATGAACACCTCTTCGCTTATAAAAGCCAGATCGCATAGCTTTGCGGAAATCTTCGGACTTTTAGCCTGCTTCTGACGAGGCCACACTTCTGTAAAAAAAATAGGTAAATTTTCTGTCCAATTGTTTTTCCCTGACTTCGAAGACCACCTCTCTAAATAATTAAGAACCTGGCCTCGAAAGTCGTCGTCTGCTTTAAGCAGAATGTCCCGCATCTCATCATTTCTAATAAGACGTTCTCCCGTTTTCTCATAAATACTTCCCCATCCGGCCAAAAGAATATACGACAAAGATTCGATATCTCTTCGCCTATCAAACTGTTTCATCTTAGTAAGCGACAATAAAGAAGACTTTAACCTGAAATATAATTGTTGATTGGGAATTTTCGCACTCCAGAAGAAACCTTGCCAAAAAGCCTGTTGATCCTCATCTTCTTTATCCAATACAGAAAGAAGTTTCTTGTCTGTCCAAGCTGGATCAACAAGAAAGAACCAATTTAAGTTAAAGGCAAACATCACCAGTGCATGCCGTCTGTGGTCACCCCCCAAACCGAGCAACTCCTCGACACGACTTCCCCATGTAATTGGAAATCCTTCACC
>DATNCC010000154.1:0-7408 GCA_035571735.1 Dongiaceae bacterium
GCGAAGTCAACACGGGTAAAAAGCAAATGAGGATGAATGCGCATCTGAACCTGTTCTTCGTCTGCATCATCCTGACACCGATATTAATTTGCGGATGCAGTCACCTTAACGAGGGACTCCAGGAAGCGAATGATTTTTTCAGCCAGGGAAGCTACGAGGCCTCTCTGGGCAAATATCAGCAGCTTGTTGAAGAATATCCCACGACGGGAGACAGGGTTCTTTTTGAGATGGGTATTATTTATGCTCATCCCGGGAATGAGCATAAAGATTATCAGAAATCCCTGGAATGTTTTGAGAAGCTCATAAAGGATTACCCGGTGAGTGAGTACAGGAAGGACAGTGAGTTGATGTTATTTAATATCAATAATGTCATTATCAAAGATAAGACGATTGCTACGCAGCAGACACATATCGAGACTCTCCAGCAAGAGGTTAAAAGCTATGGGGATGAGATTATTACACTGCAGGAAATGATTGAGGAGATCGAACAAGAGGTTGAGAACAAAGAGAACGAGAATATTAAGCTGCAAAAAGCGGTTTTTATCCTCCAGAAGGGAACCGCAGACAAGATTCTGATAGAAAAGAAAGACCGGCGATTGACGTTGATCTCAAAGGGCAAGGTGCTCCAGACCTACAAAATTGCCTTGGGGGGAAACCCGAATGGCCCAAAAGAAAGGCAGGGCGATAACAAGACCCCGGAGGGAACCTACGTCATCGATTCAAGAAATAAGGACAGCCGTTATCACATGTCTCTTCATATTTCCTATCCAAACGAAAAAGACAAAAAGCGGGCAAAACAACTTGGTGTTTCTCCGGGCGGAGACATCATGATCCACGGCATCAAGAATGGACTCTCGTGGGTTGGTGATCTTCACACAGAGATTGATTGGACAAAAGGGTGTATTGCCGTTATAGACGAAGAAATAGAGGAAATTGGCAAGTTAGCGCCAAATGGCACGATCGTTGAGATAAGGCCATGAAGACATGATGGAACGCAGCTGTTTTGTAGTTGTCAAGACCTGATCTGACGCTACGATCACGGGATCTGGTCACGACGGGCTGTTGCCCTGCCGGTGATTTTCCGGTAGTATCCGGTGCAGACAAACGTGACGGAGTTTCCTGTGGCCAAAGAGAAGATCAGATGTACCATTACCAGCGCTGACCTTGAGACGGCGTACAGTTGTGACTGCCAGAAATGGATCCGGCACCTCGCTGCCCACGGACTGAAAACGGATGACCTGCACCGGTTGATAAGCGGCAGATTCCCGACGGGCAGACTGTTCGTGCTTGATATGCTGGAGTTCCTGAGGAAAACCGATCCCCATCTCGACCGTTTCCTGGCCGGCCGCGGCGGCATCCTTCAGGACGATCATCTGTCCATAGAATATGCCTCGGTGCGCCAGCTGCTGAACAGTGAGTTCCCCGAGCTGGTTGTCGGGCTTGCCGATGGGGAGCATTCCAGGAAAGTGATCAAGCGCCGGCCCGGGACGGTCGATCTTTCGCCGCTGGCCCCCCTCACCAAAAAGCGCTGACGCACCTGATCCCGGTGATACCGCAAGATCAAAAGGCAGCCAATCGGCCGCCTTTGTTGTTTCTGCGCCTGAAATTTGCAGCAAACTTCCCCCTCTAATCGGCAGCCATTTGCCGCAAATTCGTGATGTCCCGCAGCGGCGGTGCCCCGAACAGACGGTTGTATTCACGGCTGAACTGGGAAGGGCTCTCGTAGCCGACCTGAAACGCTGCGGTCGCGGCATCCAGGCGCTCTGCCAGCATCAGCCGCCTGGCTTCCTGCAGGCGGAGCTGCTTCTGGAACTGCAGCGGGCTGAGGGCGGTCATGGACCGGAAGTGGTGATGGAAGGTGGAACTGCTCATGCGGGCCTGGGCCGCGAGATCATCGATACGGAGTTGCTGGGTGAAATTCCCTTTCAGCCAGTCGATTGCCCGGGCTATCTGCTGACTCTGGCTCCCCGCCGACGCAATCTGGCGCAGACGCTCCCCCTGATCTCCCACCAGCAGCCGGTAGATTATCTCCCGCTGAATGATCGGCGCCAGGATCGGTATGTCCCTTTCTTCGGCGAGCAGGTCGATCAATCTATGAATGGCGGTGAGCAGCGGCAGCGTCACCTCGCCGGTTGCCATGCCGCGGCTTGATTGCTGTACCCGTGGCGAGGGAAGATTGCTGTCGACCATAAGTTGTGCAATCTCGCGCAGATCCAGCATCAGCCTGAGCCCCAGGTAGGGCTTTTCCGGACTTGCTTCGATAACCTGCACCACCGTAGGCAGGTGCACCGACGTGATCAGATAATGGTGTGCGTCATACACAAAGGTGTCATCACCGAGCCGCACGCGCTTGGCCCCTTGAGCGACCAGGCAGACGCTCGGTTCGTACATGCCGGTGATCGGCTCGGTCGGCTCGATCAGCCGAAAGAGTGACAAAGCCGGGATTGCGGTTGCATGCAGTCCGCTCTCTTCGGTCAATCGGGCAATGCTCTTTCCCAAAGCTTCGATCGCATTTTCCATGCTGCTATTGTCAATATCCCGTCTAACTGCCTCTTTCATCAACGTTTACTCCTGATCAAATACTACCCGTCTCCGCTTCGCGTTACAACAATTATCCGGATATTCGTACGATCAGGCAATATTTCGACAGGATCGGTCTACCTCCTGTTGTTAGTCCGGGAGTAGGATACAATTATCGAACAAGGAAACCCTGGACAAATAAACCTGGATTCGGAAGTTGGACACCTAAGCTCTTTCTGCGACAACATCCAACTGCCGGATTTAGGCTAAAAGGAGAAAACGATGAAAAAACGTATATTGGGGAGAAGCGGTCTGGAAGTTTCGGCTCTCGGGCTCGGCTGCATGGGGATGAGCTTCTCCTATGGCCCACCGAAGGATAAGCAGGAGATGATTTCGCTCCTCCGGACAGCAGTGGAACGGGGCGTCACCTTCTTCGATACGGCGGAGGTCTACGGCCCGTTCACCAACGAGGAGCTGGTCGGCGAGGCGCTGGCGCCGCTGCGGGACCGGGTGGTGATCGCCACCAAGTTCGGTTTCGATACCGGCGTCGATCCCCGGGCGATGAAGGGGAGCGGGCCGGTCCTGAACAGCCGGCCGGAACACATCAGGGAGGTGGCCGAGGCATCGCTCAAACGGCTCAGGACTGATGTCATCGACCTCTTCTACCAGCATCGGGTCGATCCGGACGTGCCGATCGAGGAGGTGGCGGGAGCGGTGAAAGAGCTGATCCGGGAAGGAAAGGTCAAGCACTTCGGTCTCTCCGAAGCCGGCGTACAGACGGTCCGCCGCGCCCACGCCGTGCAGCCGGTCGCCGCGGTGCAGAACGAGTACTCCCTCTGGTTCAGGCGTCCTGAAGAGGGTTTGCTGCAGACCCTCGAAGAGCTGGGAATCGGTCTCGTCCCCTACAGCCCGCTGGGCAAGGGGTTCCTCACCGGCAAGATCGACGCGACAACCACTTTCGACAGCACCGACTTCCGCACCACCCTGCCGCGCTTCACCCCGGAGGCGCTGACGGCGAATCAGGCCCTGGTCGATCTGCTCGCCAGGATCGCGGCAGAGAAGAACGCCACCCCGGCCCAGATCGCCCTTGCCTGGCTGCTGGCCCAAAAATCCTGGATCGTGCCTATTCCGGGGACTACGAAGCTGGAGCGCCTGGACGAGAACATCGGCGCGGTTGCCGTCGAACTCACAACAGGCGATCTTCACGAGATCGAGCAGGCCGCCGCGCAGATTACCGTGCAGGGAGACCGCTACCCGGAAAAGCTGGAGCAGCTGACCGGCCGCTGAACCATAACCTCTCGTATTGAAAGCTATGTACCGCTGTTTATCTCTATTGGAGGCCAATATGGATAGGGAAAAGAAGGAAACTGACAGCTCTAGTATGAGGACAACCCTCACCCGCCGGGACTTCATCAAAGGGGTCGGGATAGGTGGAGGCGCCGTCGTTCTGCTCGGCCAGTTTGGTGTCCGTGCTGCGGCATGGGCCCTTTCCGGAGACCATGAACTGAAAATGGTTCTGGTGGATTACGCCAAATGCACCGGCTGCCGGACCTGTGAAGCGGCCTGTTCGGCGCGAAACAGACCGGTGGCAATAGCCGGCCGGGAACTGACCGGACTGGGCAATCCCCGCTATGCCAATATCCGGGTGCACAGCTTCAACCCCGACGTGGATGTGCCGAGCGTCTGCGCCATGTGCAGCGATACACCCTGCGTCAAGGCGTGCCCGGTCGACCCGGACGCAAGGACCGGCCGGCGCGCCCTCTATCGGGATCAGGCGACGCACACGATCCACAACGATCCCAATAGGTGCATCGGCTGCCGGAGTTGCGCCAAGGCCTGCGCAGGGCAACGGACCGGGGTAATTAGCCCCAACCCCGCAACGGGCAAGCCGGAGCGGATGTGCACTCTCTGCGGCGGTGACCCGCAGTGCGTAAAGCGCTGCCCTTTCGGGGCGCTCGCCTATGTTGAGGTCCGGAGTGACCGGAAATTTTACGGCCTCGGACCGGAAAAAATTGCAACTGAACTGGCCAAGGGCTGGTACGGGACGACTGAGTTCGGAGGGATGAAATGAGCGGGAAACCCGGGTACCATGGAGTAATTCTGAACATAGACCTTGCCACCGGCAAGAGTGAAAAGGTGGCCATTCCCACCGAAGACCTCGACAAATTCGTCGGCGGGCAGGGACTCGGCATGAAAATCCTCTGGGACCGGCTGAAGAAGCCGGGAGTCAACCCGCTTTCTCCCGATAATCCCCTGATCTTCATGCCCGGGCCGTTTTCGGGACTTCCGGTCCCCTCCTCGTCCAGGACCTGTGTGGTTACAAAATCCCCCATAACATCGCCGCTTAACTCCGATTACCCCCATGCTTCGACCGTTTCCTACTCCAACATGGGCGGGTTTTTCGGTCCCGAAATACGCTTTGCGGGCTATGACGGGATCGTCATTACCGGCAAGGCGCCGGAGCTCTGCTATGTCGTCATCGACGACGGCAAGGTGGAGATTCGCGAGGGCAAGAGATTCAAGGGGATGCGCACGGATGCCTTCGACAAGGCATTCCCGGACGAACTTGGCGACCGGAGATTCAAGACGGTCTACATCGGGCCGGCCGGGGAAAATCTCGTCCCGTACTCCAGCATCCTGCATACGGCGGGGCGGGCAGCGGGCCGGGGCGGTATGGGCTGCGTCATGGGTTCCAAGAATCTGAAGGCCATTGCGGTGAAGGGGTCGGGGCAGCCGACCGTTGCCGACCACAAGCGGTTTCTTGTCGCCCTGGATCAAGCCAGGCTGGCCCTCAAGGACACCCCTCGCACCAAGGCATGGGCGGAGCAGGGAACAGCACGGGGTATCGTTGCAAACAGCAATGCCGGGACCGAGGCGGTCCGCAATTATCGCGAGGGGACATGCCCGGAGGCCGACAAAATCGGCGGCGATGCTGCCAGGCGTGATGTCTGGGTGCGCGACTTTGCCTGCTACTGCTGCCCGCTGGCCTGCAAGAAAAGCGGCATGACAAAGGGCAAATACGGAGGTATCGTCCATGACGGCCCCGAGTATGAAACCGGCGTGATGCTCGGCTCGAATCTCCTGATATCCGACATGCCCGGGCTGCTGAAGGCGATCGCCACCCTCGACGATCTCGGCCTGGACCAGATCTCGACCGGCAACGTCATCGGCTTTCTCATGGAGGCCTACGAAAAAGGGCTGATCGATCGGGGCTTTCTGGACGGCATCGATCTCAAGTGGGGGAGTGTCGATGCCACGCTGGCGATGATCGAGAAGATCGCCGCTCGGGAGGGGGTGGGCGCACTGGCCGCCGAAGGGGTGCGGGCACTCTCCTGGCACATCGGCAAAGGGAGTGAAAAATTTGCCATCCAGGTGAAGGGGCTTGAACTGGCTGCGCACAACATCCAGGCAAATCAGCCCAGGGGGTTATCGTACGCCACGGCTTCCAGGGGCGCCTGCCATATGAGCGGAGACAACATTGCTATGCAGAACCGGCGGGCCATCCTCGATTCGACCGGCATGTGTTTTTTCCCAACCTTCGAACCGGCGCTGGAGGAACCGATGCTTTCCCTGCTCAGCGCCATCACCGGCCATGAATACGACAAAGCCGAGTTTGAGAAAACCGGCGAGAGGATTTTCAATCTGGAGAAGCTGTTCAATTATCGTGAGGGGTTCCGCCGTGCAGATGACCGGCTTCCCGATCGTTTTTTCGAGGACGCCTTCACCGTCGGTCCAAAGAAGGGGTCGGTGCTCGACCGGAACCAGTTCGAGACCATGCTCACCCAGTATTATAAGGATCGCAGCTGGGATACTGAAACCACCAAGCCAGGGAAGGCAAAGTTGCAGGAGCTCGGGCTGGATTCGATCTAAATCACAGGGAGGTAAGATAATGAATGCCAGAACCTTGATGGTATCATGTGCGCTACTTGCCGCAGTGGGCGCTGTTGCGGGCCAGACGCGGGCACAATAGTTGAGGAAGCGGTATCGTGAACAACTGATATCCCTGAAGAGATTAAAAGGAATAGCACCATCGATGAAACGAATCATATTCTCAACCCTGATTACCGGAGTACTTATCGTTATGGCATCCACACTGCCCAATAAAACCAGCTCTGCCCAGACCCGGTCATTGCTCTCCCTCGATAGCGACCGGAAAAATCCGGTCATGGTGACAAAAGGGGGGCTGCTTGAACAGGCTCGCATCATGTGGGATTTCTTTTTCAACAAACCTGCAGACACGCGTCCTTCCGGAAAAATCCCGGTACAGGCAGTGACCGGAGAACAGTTACTGATTGCCCCGGACAATACGGTCTATCGTCTTGGACACTCGACCGTTCTGATGAAGCTGCATGGTGCCTTCTGGTTGACAGATCCGATGTTCTCCTACCGGGCGTCCCCGGTGCAGTTTGCCGGTCCGGAGCGGTTTCATGCGCCACCAATCGACATCGACGAGCTCCCGCCAATCAAGGGGGTTGTCATCTCCCACGACCATTACGACCACCTGGACTACGATTCCATCATGAAACTTGCGGGGAAGACGGAATATTTCCTGACGCCGCTCGGCGTAGGAGACATTCTGATCGACTGGGGAGTGCCGGCAGCAAAGGTGCGGCAGCTGGATTGGTGGCAGGGGATCGACATCGGCGGCATCAGGTTTGTCGCTACCCCTGCCCGGCACTTCTCCGGTCGCGGTCTCTTCGACAGGAACAAAACCCAGTGGGCGTCATGGACCATCCTTGCCCCCGATCAGCGAGTGTTCTTCAGCGGCGACTCCGGCTACTTCGACGGATTCAGGCAGATCGGCGAGAAATACGGCCCCTTCGACCTGACCCTCATGGAAACGGGTGCCTACAATGAAAACTGGCCGGGCGTCCACATGCACCCGGGG
>DATNCC010000155.1:0-4651 GCA_035571735.1 Dongiaceae bacterium
AACACCGCGCGCAAGCAGATCGAGGCGGAGCAGAAGCAGCTCAGTCAGCGGCTGCGCGACCATCAGTTCTACACACGCTCCCTGTTCGAATCCAACATCGATGCGATCATGACCACCGATCCGTCCGGGATCATCACTGACGTCAACAAGCAGATGGAGGTGCTTACCGGCTGCACGCGCGATGAGCTGATCGGCGCACCGTTCAAGGACTATTTCACCGATCCGGAACGGGCCGAGAAGAGCACCAAACTGGTGCTTAGAGAAAAGAAGGTCACCAATTACGAACTCACTGCCCGCGCCAGAGACGGTAAGGAGACTGTGGTCTCCTTCAACGCGACCACCTTCTACGACCGGGACAGGAAGCTGCAGGGGGTGTTCGCCGCTGCGCGCGACATAACCGAGCGCAAACGCCTGGATCAGGTGCTTCAGGAAAAAAACGTCGAGCTGGAAAGCGCCAAATCTGTGGCGGAAAAAGCCAATCTCTCCAAATCCGAATTCCTTTCCAGCATGAGCCACGAGCTGCGTTCCCCGCTCAATGCGATCCTCGGGTTTGCCCAATTACTTGAGTCGGGATCACCGTTGCCGACGGACACCCAGAAGGGGAGTATCGACCAGATTCTCAAGGCGGGATGGTATCTGCTGGAGCTGATCAACGAAATTCTCGATCTCGCTCTGATAGAGTCGGGCAAGCTGTCGCTGTCGCTGGAGCCCATGTCGCTGGGTGCTGTCCTGCTCGAATGTCAGGAAATGATCGAGCCACAGGCACAGAAAAACGGTATCCGCATGACTTTTCCCGAGTACGAATGCTCTTGCTTTATTCAAGCCGATCGAACCCGGGTGAAGCAGGTCCTGATCAACCTGCTTGCCAACGCGATCAAATACAACCGGCCCCATGGAGCGGTCGATGTCATGTGCAGCACGAGAAGCGAAAAACGGATATGCATAAGTGTTCAAGATACCGGTGAAGGCTTGACGACCGAAAAACTCGCCCAGCTTTTCCAGCCGTTCAACAGACTCGGCCAGGAGGCCAATTCCGAGCCAGGTACCGGCATAGGCCTGGTGATGAGCAAACGGCTGGTCGAATTGATGGGGGGCGAAATCGGCGTGGAAAGCACCGTCGGGAAGGGGAGTATTTTCTGGTTCGAACTGAACCTGGCGGCTGAGCAACAGCCAGTTGTCGGCACAGTTGAAGCGCTGGCAAGGCATAAGTCGCATGTTCAACATGGTGCGCCGCAGCGCACTCTGCTGTACGTAGAAGACAATCTGGCAAACATGCAGCTGGTCGAGCAACTTATTGTGCGTCGTCCCGACATGCAATTGTTGACCGCGGGGGATGCCATACTCGGCATCGCGCTGGCGCGCACCCATCAGCCGGATGTGATCCTGATGGACATTAATCTGCCCGGCATGAGCGGTATCCAGGCGCTGAAAATCCTGCGTGAAGATCCGGTTACGGCGTACATCCCGGTGCTGGCAATCAGTGCCAATGCCATGCCGGACGATATCAAGAAAGGTCTGGATGCAGGTTTCCTTCGCTATATCACCAAGCCGATCAAAGTCGATGAGTTCATGGAAGCGCTGGACTTTGCGCTGGAATTTGCTGAAAATGGATCAGTCGGCGAATAGAAGCACGGGAGCAATTTGAAAGGATCAATGATGAAAAACAGGCCTGTAATACTAGTAGTCGATGACCAGCTCCATAATATTAAACTTCTTGAAGGATTTCTTGTCAGGCAGGAGTATGAAGTTATCCCGGCGGAAAGCGGTGAAGAAGCGCTGGGAAAACTTTCCGTCAATCAAGTTGACCTGATTCTGCTGGACGTAAAAATGCCCGTGATGTCCGGGTTCGAAGTGCTGGCGAAATTACGCGCTGATAAAGAGACACAGCGTATCCCGGTAGTTATGATCACGGCGCATGATGAGCACGAAGCCAGGGTAAAATCTTTTGAGTCGGGATGCGATGATTTTATCTCCAAGCCTTTTGATCAATATGAGCTTATAGCCAGGGTAAAGTCGTTGCTCAGGATTAAGTTTCTGAATGACGAAGTAGATGAAGCCCGCGAGTTCGCCGAGAACGTCATCAACACGGTTCGTGAACCCTTGCTTTCTCTGGATCAAGACCTCCGGGTGGTCACCGCCAGCCGTTCTTTCTATGAATTCTTCAAGGTAAAACCTGAAGAAACCGTGGGGCAGCTTATTTATGACCTGGGCAATAAGCAGTGGGATATCCCCAAGCTGCGGGAGCTGCTGGAAACCATACTTCCTCAGCATACCACCTTTGACAACTATGAGGTTGAACACGATTTTGCCACCATCGGCAGGCGCATAATGCTTCTGAATGCCCGGCAGATTCAAAGAGCGTTGGAAAAAGAGCGGACCATCCTCCTGGCTATCGAGGACATTACCGAACGCAAACAATTGGAAGAGTTGTTGAAAGAGTCTGAAATGCGTTACAGGCGTATTTTTGAGACCGCAAGCGACGGGATCGTGCTACTCGAAAAACAAGAAGGACATATTATCCATGCCAATCCGGCTGCCGAGAAAATGCTGGGTTATTCCGAAGAGGAGTACGCCGGGAAAATGCTGGAGGATATCGGCGTATCGATAGATATGAGTGATTTCCCGGCGATAATGCAGACTTTGAACAGGAACGGCATTATTAATTACGATGACGTTGAGGCGAAAACCAAGTCCGGGCGCTGTATCAACACGGAAATATACATGGTCGACAGGGCAAAGCTGGCACAATGTAACATTCGCGATGTCACTGAGAGGAAGCGGGCGGATGAAAAACTCAAAGAAGAGAAAGCGTTCATTGAAAATGCACTGAATACACTGAAAGACATATTCTTTGTTTTTGATCCAGAAGGAAGATTTCTCAGATGGAATAAGGCAATGATTGCTGTTTCAGGCTACATCGACACGGAAATCGCCTTGATGAAGCCGGTCGATTTATTGCGGAATGATGACACGGAGCGGGTATCCAGGGCCATTCGAGAGACGGTTAAAGAAGGCAGTTCCAGTATTGATGCAATGTTGGTTACCAAAGACGGGAGGCAAATTCCCTATGAAATCAAAACGTCACTCCTCAGGGACCATACGGGGAAAATAATTGGTATCAGCGGCGTAGGCAGGGACCTCACGGAGCGCAACAGGCTTGAAGCCCAGCTCCTTCAATCTCAGAAGATGGAGGCGGTCGGCACTCTGGCTGGGGGGATTGCACACGATTTCAATAATATGCTCAGTGTGGTCATGGGGTATGGCAACATGGTCATGGACAAGCTGGAAGCCGGCAGTCCTTCAAAAGAGCATATCAATCAAGTGCTCATCGCTGTCGACAAGGCTGCGAATCTGACCAAAAAGCTGCTCGTCTTCAGCAGAAAACAGCTCGTTGATGTGAAGTCCATTGAGCTAAATGTGCTTATCCTCGACCTGCACAAAATGCTGGTCCGGATTATCAGTGAGAATATTGATTTTCATCTGGACCTTGCGGACATCCCCTTGACAGTGCTGGCTGACGCCGGGCAGATAGAACAGGTGCTGATAAATCTGGCCGCAAATGCCAGGGACGCGATGCAGGGGGGCGGACGGCTGACAATCAGCACGAGACTTGAGGAAATGGATGATCAGTATGTTGCTTTTTGTGGCTATGGAAAGCCCGGAAGATATGCGCTGATCAAGGTTGCTGATACCGGCCACGGGATGGATGCGGAAACCCGGAAAAAAATATTCGAGCCTTTTTTTACCACAAAAGGAATTGGCGAAGGTACCGGTCTTGGCCTTGCAATTTCCTACGGGATAATTAAACAGCATGACGGATTCATAAACGTCTACAGCGAACCGGGACAAGGAACGGTTTTCAAAATATACCTGCCTCTCAATGAAGAAGCGGCATCCCCGGCCGGGAAGACGGAAGCGGACGGCCCTGTCAAGGGTGGCAATGAGACTGTACTTGTAGCCGAGGACGACGCTTCACTGAGTGAACTGACAAGGATAGTACTTGAGAGCTTTGGGTACACTGTTATCTCCGCAGTGGACGGAGAGGATGTGATCACAAAATTCATGGAGAACAGGGAACGTATCAGTCTCGTCCTCCTTGACATGATCATGCCGAAGAAAAACGGGAAGGAGGTCAGTGAGGCGATCAGAAAAGTCAGCCCCCTGATAAAAATACTCTTTACCAGCGGTTATACCATGGATACTTTCAAGACCAAGGAATGGACAGAGTCCGGTTTTGACTTTATCAACAAGCCTTCCCGGCCGACAGACCTTTTGAAAAAGGTGAGAGAGGTTCTTGATAAATGAGCGAAAAGAACCAGGGAGACCAGTGATGGTGAGTGCCGCCGATATTCATAATGCCAGCATTCTGATAGTGGACGATCTGGAAGCCAATGTGAAGTTGCTTGAGCAGATGTTGAGGAATGCCGGCTATGTGCATATTACGTCTACCAGGGATCCTCAAGCTGTCTGCGACCTGCATTGCGCCAATCACTACGACCTGATCCTGCTGGATCTCCGGATGCCCGGCATGGATGGCTTCCAGGTGATGGAAAACCTGAAGGAGATCGAAAAGGATGGCTACCTGCCCGTGCTGGCCGTTACTGCCCAGCCGGCTCACAAGTTGCGGGCGCTGCAGAGCGGTGCGAAGGAT
>DATNCC010000156.1:0-16839 GCA_035571735.1 Dongiaceae bacterium
CTTGTCAATAAAGCCCTCTTCAACCAACTCCTTCATATTGCGTCCCACCACATCCTCGGCCCTGATCTCATGGATCCGTTCCGATGCAGGATTTATACGAAGTACGTTGGCGTCTCCGTCGCAAATCCAGAGCCCTTCCGAAGATGAATTTATGATCGCTTCCAGTTCCCCGATGATCTCCTGAAAAAAGTTCATCTGCATCGCCATCTCTTCCACCCCTGAGCTCTCAACAAATACGCAGATTGCTCCTGCCGGTTCCGAGTCGATCATTATCGGATTGATCCTGATCAGGTAACTGGTCTTTTTGCGCTGCAGCGAAAATTCAGCGGTGTGCTTACGTCCCTTGAGTATTTGCCGGGCTTTCGGCCATAACTCGGGGAATGCTTTTTCCAGGGCGACGCCCGGGTAAGCCCCGAAACTCTCATGGGCAATGTTGTTGGCCAAAATGGTGATGCCCACAGCATTGATAGCCAGAAAGCCCACTCCCATGGCGTTCACCAGAGCCTGGCTGAAATTGTCGATATTAAGGGCTTTGCAGTCGGACTCAGGGTGGATAGGCGAAAGGATATCTGTTTTGATCGGCATTATTGAGTCCCCATGATTTTAGTGGCATAAATTCTGTCGTCGCCGGTTAACGGTGACGCGTGCCGAACAAAGAGATTGTTGGGCTGACCATTATTATGCATGAATGCATCTAAGATGCAATTGCGAATCATGCGGAGGGGCCCGGCGCACCCCAAATGCCCTACAAACAAAACGAGCGGCATCGCTGCCGCTCGTTAAATTGCCTATGCAAATTTTTAGCTACATCTCCATGATCACCGGCAGAATAACTGGCCGCCGCTCGATGGTCTTCTTGCAGAAACGGCGCAACGCCTGGTGTACCGCGGTCTTGACCTCCTCGGCATCACAGCGCATTTCGGTGTTG
Source organism: Dongiaceae bacterium (assembly GCA_035571735.1). Lineage (GTDB taxonomy): Bacteria > Desulfobacterota > Desulfuromonadia > Geobacterales > Pseudopelobacteraceae > JACRCG01. The sequence continues at coordinate 929 of DATNCC010000156.1, forward strand.
ATCTCCTCCAGCGCAAACGCTACCACCTTGCGGGCATCCTCCAGATACTCCTGGCTTTCATCCTCGAAGACAAAACCCCGCGAGACGATGTCGGGGCCGTAGATAACGGCGCCGGAGATCATGTTGAGGCCGATGATGACGACGATCATGCCGTCTTCCGAGAGATGCTTGCGGTCCCTCAGCACGATCCTGCCGACATCCCCCACCCCCTTGCCGTCCACGAAAACCCTGCCGGATTCGATACATTCCGTGATCGTGGCGGTATCGGCATAAAAGGAGACCACCTCGCCGTTGGTCGCCAGGATGCAGCGTTCCTCAGGAATGCCGACCGTACGGGCCAGCTGGATATGTTTGACCAGGTGGCGGTATTCGCCGTGGATCGGGATGAAGAAGCGGGGCTGCACGGTGTTGAGCATCAGCTTCAGCTCTTCCTGGCTGGCGTGACCGGAAACATGCACCTCGGATACCTTCTCGTGGAAGACTTCGGCGCCGCGGCGGTAGAGATGGTTGATCAACTCCGAAATGGTCCGCTCGTTGCCCGGAATGACTCGCGACGAGAGGATGACGGTATCGCCTTTTTCCAGCTTGATCTGTTTGTGATCGTCCATGGCGATACGGGTCAGGGCGCTCATCGGCTCCCCCTGGCTGCCGGTGGAGATGATGCAGACCTGCTCGGGCGGCAGGTGAGGCAAGGCTTTCAGATCCATCAACTGCTCGTCGGCGATGGTCAGATATCCCAGGTCCCGGGCGATCTGGACGTTTTTGACCATCGAGCGGCCGTTCAGCAGAATCTTGCGGCCGCAGCGGGTGGCGACGTCGGCGACCTGCTGCACCCGGTGAATGCTGCTGGAAAATGCTGCCACGATGATCCGGCCGCCGCATTTCGGGAAGATATCGCCGAACGCTTCGCCGACGTACTTTTCGGACAGGGTGTAACCCTCGCGTTCCACGTTGGTCGAATCCGAGAGCAGCGCCAGCACCCCGGCTTCGCCGTAGCGCGACAGGGAGGCCAGGTCGGTCAGCTGGCCGTCGACCGGGGTATGATCGATCTTGAAGTCGCCGGTGTGGATGATCACCCCCTCAGGAGAGGTTATCGCCAGGGCGCAGCCGTCGACGATCGAATGGGCCACGCGCAGGAACTCGACCCGGAAACAGCCGATACTTACGGTGTCCCTGGGCTTGACGGTAACCAGTTCCACTTTCCCGTCCAGCTTGTACTCCTCCAGCTTGGCACTGACCAGGCCGAGCGTCAGGGCGGTGCCGTAGACCGGGACGTTCAGCTCCAGCAGGACAAAGGGGAGGGCGCCGATGTGGTCTTCGTGCCCGTGGGTCAGGCAGATCGCGCGGACGTTTGCGGCCCGCTCGCGCAGCCAGCCGATATCGGGGATCACGTAGTCGATCCCGAACATGTCGGGGGAGGGAAACATCAGGCCGCAATCGACGACGAGAATATCATCGCCGTGCTGGTAGGCCATCATGTTCATGCCGATTTCGCCCAGGCCGCCGAGAGCGACAATCTGCAGTGCCGAATGTGATTCTAATCCATCCATAGGCTATCTTTCATGTTGCAGGGGTATCAGCGTTGCGATCTTTTTATCGCATTTTTCGATCCAGGCTTTTCCGGGAGTGACCAGCCAATGATCGGCGTAGAACGAACTCCGCAGGGCGCGGTAGGCGATCAGAGCGCGGGTGATGTCTCCCAGGCGTTCATTGGTTTCGCCGATCTGCCATAACCTCTCGGCCGCTTTTTCGATTGTAGGATGATAGGGGATGTACATATGCAGGGCGGACTCGAACCCGGCAACGGCTCCGGGAAAATCTCCCCTGCCGAGCGCCGCTTCACCCTGGGTGAACTGGCTGCTCATGCGCCACCAGGTGCTCGCACAGAACATTGCCAAGCTGATCGCGACGATGACCACGCCGTTGGCGATGATGCTTTTTAGCTGTTCGTTCATCTGATCACCTAAAGAATTCGGGGATAAAGGTTAACAGGATGCCGAATGCAAAGGTGACGACACCACCCAGAACAACGAGCGCCGCACAGATGTCAAACGGACTCTTCAGGCGGTGCGCAGCCGGCAATCCCCAGATCATGCCTGCCAACCCGGCAATAACCAGTGGTATATACTGATAGCCGATGTTCATTTAGTGCTCCAGTGCGGATTCGATCCGGTCCCGTACGTTTTCCATCATAAAGGATTCTGCTTCGCTCCGGCGCAGTTCGGTTGGGACAACGACGGGGGGATGCAGGGTAATGCGGATATCTCCGCTAAACAGCCTGATCTGGTTTGCCGGATTAATTCTGCCGCTCCCGTTGATGGTTATTGGAATGACCGGCACATCCGCCTTGCGGGCCAGAATGAACCCTCCCCGTTTGAACGGCAGCAGGTTGCCGTTCTGGGTACGGGTTCCTTCGGGAAACAGGACAACACTTTTCCCCTGACGGATCGTGGCCGCCGCCTCGTCCATGCTCTGCAACGCCTTGCGGCCATCGCCGCGATCCAGCGGAATATAGCCGCCGCGCCGCATGGAGGGCCCGAAGACCGGAATCTCGAAGAGTTCTTTTTTCGCAATCCAGTGGATCTGGCGCGGCATGGCGGCCAGAAGCGCCAGGATATCGAAATTGCTCTGGTGGTTGCTCATGAAGATAACCGGACCGTCCGGAAGATGCTCCGCTCCGGCAAGAGTTACGGTGACGCCATTCAGCGCCAGCGCCAGTCGTGCCCAGAGCCGGGCGTGAAGCGCATAAAGCCGGCCGCTTGCATCAAACAGCGTCGAGATAAAGGCGCTGACTGAAAAAAGAAACGTCAGAGGAATAAATGCCGCCAGATAGAGGTATGCGCGAACCATCACAAACTCCCGAAATAAACTCTGACAAATTACAGTGTTATCCTGGTTGAGTCAAACGAATTCTGGCGGGAATTGAGGTTTAATCCAGAGTGGTGCGCAGGCGTTTTTTCTCGGACGTGATTCTTTTACCGGTGAGGCGCTCTTCTTTGACCCGCCTCGGCACCCGGGTGGAGATGCGTTTCTTGATCTTGCGCTCGCGCCGCTCCAGCGCGACCCGCAACCGTTCCATGGCAACCTCGCGGTTCTGAAACTGACTGCGGTTTTCCGAGGCCTGGGCAACGATCCCGGTCGGCAGATGACGGATGCGCACCGCCGAATCGGTTGTGTTGCGATGCTGGCCGCCCGGCCCGGAGGCACGGTAGAATTCGATCTTTATGTCAGTGTCTTTTATTTCAATCACTACTTAAAACCTCATTTGTCTCTTACAACTGCAAAATCTTCAGAAAAACATTATTCACGTGACGACGCAACGCCGCGACGAAAGTCTTTAAAATCAATTCTACGTGCTCTTGGTATTAAACGTTGCGTCGCTGCGGCGTCGCTTAAGTGCGCCTACTTTTGGTGTGTGAAACTTATTTTGGCTCCGAATTTTTCTGATTTTCAAAAACTGTCCCGCAACTTGACCAGCAGGTACATACAGCCGGCTCCACCGGCCGCCATCAGCAGGTCGCGCCCCCACGGGATCGGCTGGTCCAGCATGGAATAGAGCAGCGGGTCGAGCAGCGCCGTGGTCAGCAGGCCGACTCCTCCCCAGGTGAGCAGCTTTTTCATCGGGTACTCCGGTCCGTCACGCTGCCGGATTTCACGCATACCGCGTACTTCAGGTAGCGCCCCTCCGGAAAAGTGACCGGATAGGGAAAATCTTCCGGCTGCCCGAGCAGTGAGATCACCCGAAGGTCACAACCGGCCTGAAGTGCTCCCCGGCGCAGTTCCTTCAAGTAATCTGCGACATCGACCTTCTGGTGGTTGGACGACCCGATCAAAAGCCCGTTCCCGGTCAGCAAGGGCAGTGCCGCAGCTGCCAGGTCGGAGGTGCCGCCGCGGGTAGTAAAACGGCTCTTTGCCGTGGTGGAAAATGAAGGTGGGTCCATCAGTATAATGTCGTAGCATTTCCCCCCCTGCGCCAGTTTACTCAGCACCGCGAGGCAGTCACCGACGATGAATTCATGCTGCCGGAGGTTGAGCCGGTTGGCGGAGAAGTTGTCCTTTGCCCAGTCGGTGTAGCCGGTTGAGGCGTCCACGCTCGTCACAAGTGCCGCGCCGGCGGCGGCCGCCGCCACTGAAAACGCGCCGGTGTAGGCGAACAGGTTGAGCACCCGCTTTCCTTTGACCCGCTCCATCAGATCGCGGCGGTTGCAGCGCTGATCGAGGAACAGCCCGGTGTTCAGGCCCTGCTCCAGGCTTACGAGAAAAGTGAGGCCGTTCTCCCGGATCTCCAGGCGCTGCGGGGCGGCTTTTCCCGCAAGAAGCCGTCCGTAATTCTTGCTATCACTGACCGCTTCGAGCTCGCGGGTCTTCTGCGGCCGGCTTTTCTCATAAACGCCGAGCGGCGACAGCAGCTCCTGCAGAACCTGGGTGACCACCTTCAGGTGCGGCCGCCAGGCGGTGCTGTAAAGCTGCAGCATCAGGTAATCGGCATAGCGGTCGACCGTCAGCCCCGGCAGGCCGTCCCCCTCTGCATTCACCAGCCGATAGGCGTTGGAATCGTTCAGATCGGCGTGGTGGCGGCGCAGTTCCAGGGCGCTCCGCAGCCGGTCCTTCAGCCAGGAGCGGTCAAGCTGAATCCGTTTCCGGTCCAGTACCCGCGCAATGATACGCTCCTCCGGATCAAGCAGGGCCGTGGCGAGAAAACGACCCTGGCCGTCGCACAATTCCACAGTCTGTCCGGCGTTGCCGGCCGGCCACTTTCGGGTATGGGCATCGGCGATGACCCAAGGGTGCCCCAGTTCCAGCATGCGGGCCGTTTCGGCGCCGACGATGCGTACAGTTTCCTTCATGTGAACATATTCTCCGCTTTAAGCTTGAATGTTACCGATGTGCTGATGGCCGCTTTGCAGCGGAAACAGAAGGTGCAGGCTTGCTGTCCTGAAGGAAATTCAGGTTGCCTCCCAGGGCGGCATACCCGTCGAGTATCTGGCGGAAGCCCTGCTTCTCGGTGTCGGTCACGGTCCGGGTTGCCCGGCCGCTGCCGCCGGTAATGGTCAGTGTAACCTTCTTCGCCTTGATCATGGCTTGAACGATTTCATACGTGCGCCGGTCGAGCGGCACGTCGTACCATTCCGCCACCCCTTTTTTGATGTTCTCCGACTGTACGGAATGAGCATGCATTTCCATGGACTTGTTGTCGGCGGTTATTGTGAATCCGGTGATTCTCAGAGGATGTTTCGCAGCTGCCTGAATGCAGAAACGGGGCAAGAAAGTTCCGGAGATGTCTACAAAATAGATAAAGATTGCATCTGTAGACCTGTCGCGTGGAGTTGACTCATCGAGGTATCGGATCGGGGCGGCAGTTGATGCGCCCGTATCCTTGCGCAAACCAGGCGCCTTCTGTTTCCGGGTCTCCTCGGCGAGTATTTTGTTGAGCTCTTCGTATTCGGGCGAGGTTTTGGAAACATTTCTTATTTCCATGCGCGCAGTTGAATAGTTGCCCTTTTTGATCGCATCTCTTACCGTGCTGACAATCGCCCCGGAAAGCGGCGCTTGAGGTGCGACACTCTGCTTCGGCTGAGTTATGATAACGGTCTTTTCCTTTTGCTTCTCGATAAAGGCATCTTCTTTGCCTCCTCCCAGCAACTTGTTTATCAGGATCATCACAAGCGGCAGCAACAGCAGCGAAATCGCAAGAATCAATCCGGAGCGGACTTCTTCTGAAAGTTTGTTTTTGAACATAATGACCTCAATACCGGATAACATGTTCTCCGTACGCCCACATGCCGTGACAGGACGGCGGTATGACCGGTGTAGCCGCGATCGAATATACCCTCTTCGGATACGGAGTGAAACTTGTATTTTCAGTCTCTTGCCGTATTTTTGCTACAAAGATAGAGTGCGTTCGGATGTAAACTCTCTGAATCTGCCGCTCAGGGGGTCCTTAAAGCGGAGCATGTGAGCAACCAGCTGGAGCGGAGTGTCGAAGTTGTCTTCACGTTCGGCCTGCAGTTCCGGATAGTATCTGTCGTTCAGGATCCCGAAGCCGAGACCGCTCATGTGGAGCCGCAGTTGATGGGTTTTGCCGGTTCGCGGGTGCAGAGTAAAACGTGCCGTATTCCCTTTGACCTCTACCAGATTGATGACCGAGCAGGCATTGGCTCTCCCGGGCGCCGTCTTCATCCTGAACCACGGTTCACCACGCTCTATTCTGTTCTCGACTTCCCATGATGTTGGTTCCTGAGTCGGCTGACACGCCGAAAGCGCGTGATAGGTTTTTTCCACCTGACCATTCATGAAGAGTGTGCCGTAAAGACCCCTGCTCTTTTTGTTGACGGAAAAGAGCACTATTCCTGCCGTCTCACGATCGATGCGGTGCAGCGGCGCCAGGTCTTTGATTCCGGTGCTGTGGCGCAGACGGTTCAGCAGGCATTCGTCAACATATCGCCCCCCCGGCGTCACGGGAAGGAAATGGGGTTTGCAGGCGACCAGAATTTCGTCGTCGATACAGAGGATTTTTTCAGAAAAAGGAATGATGGGCTCGGCGTTGACTTCGCGGAAATAAAAAAGGCGGTTCAGGGGGGTGTATGCGGTATCCGGCGTTATCTGCCGTTCATTTTCGTCAAGGACCTTCCCCTCTGAAATCCGTTTTTCCCAGGTTCCATACGAGATCGCGGGGAATCTTCCGCTAAGGAAAGCGAGGATGGTAGGGTACGGTCTTTCGGTTTTTGGCATGGTAACTACGGAGGGGTGTTTCGAGATTCCCATGTTACGTTTCCTAACTCAACACTATGCGGCTTCTTACGTGGAGCAGAATGCCATTGCTTATCCTAAGCCGTACAAACCGGAACCAACAAAGAAAGTTTTTTGCCTCATGATTACCTCATGATTACCAGGATTCTGAACAAAAAATCTTGAGTAATCTTGAAGTAATCATGAAGCTGAAACAAGATTTTGAATCAATATCGGTGCTATTTTCCTCTGCGCGAGCTGTTGAATACGGTTTTGGGCGCGCCCGCCGTTGCTCCCGGTCTCCCCTGCTGCGGACGGCCGGCAGGCTTGCTGCCGGGATGATCGGTCTTGAAAGGGTTGATCGAGGCGACCGAACTCTTCTTGGCCTCGGCCGGTTTCCGGGAAGGCCGCGGCTCGCGCGGCGGGCGGGCGAACTCGGCGTCTTTTTTGGGGGCCGGGATGCTGTAGTCAAAACCGGCTACCGTACGGCGCTCCAGCGGGGCGCCCAGTTTTTTCTCGATCGTCCGCACCATGACCGTATCCTCGCTGCATACCATGGTAAAGGCATCCCCGGTTTTGGCGGCACGGCCGGTTCGGCCGATGCGGTGAACGTATGCTTCCGGGGTATCCGGAATGTCATAGTTGACGACGTGCGATATCTGGGACACATCGATACCGCGGGCGGCGATATCGGTTGCCACCAGGATCTGATAGGTGCCGTCGCGAAAGCCGTCCAGTGCCGCCTGACGGCGATTCTGCGACAGATTGCCCTGCAGTGAGGCGGCCTTGTAGCCGGCTTTTTCCAGCTGCTCGCCCAGGCGTTTGGCGCGGTGTTTGGTGCGGGTAAAGATCAGCACCGACTCGGTATCGGTATGCTGCAGCAGTTCCAGCAGCAGAGCTGTTTTCAGATGCTGTTCCACCGGATAGAGGGCGTGGGAAACGGTGACCGGAGGAGCGGTGTTGCCGACCTGAACGGTGACCGGATCGGTCAGGATGTCGTGAGCAAGTTTATTGATGACCGGCGGCATGGTGGCCGAGAACAGCAGCGTCTGCCGTTTGGCGGGTATATGCTTCAGAATCCGGCGGATGTCGGGTAGAAAACCCATGTCGAACATCTGGTCGGCTTCGTCCAGCACCAGCACTTCAAGGTGAGAGAGGTCGATGGTGCCCTGGCCGATGTGGTCCAGCAGGCGGCCGGGGCAGGCCACCACGATATCAACGCCGTTTTTGAGCGCCTGGATCTGCGGGTTGACGTTGACTCCGCCATAGACGGTAACGCTCTTGATTCGGGTCTGGTGCCCCAGCGTGACGAACGACTCATGGATCTGCTCGGCCAGTTCGCGGGTAGGGGCAACAACCAGGGCCCGGACCCGGCCGCTCGGGCCGTCCATCAGGCGCTGCAGGATCGGCAGGGCGAAGGCGGCGGTCTTGCCGGTGCCGGTCTGGGCCAGGCCCATGACGTCGCGACCCTGCATCACCGTCGGTATGGCTTGCTTCTGGATGGGGGTCGGTGTGACATAACCGGCCTTCTTGATACTTGCTGCGATTACGGGGTGAAGATTAAACGATTGAAACTCCATGTTACTCCTTCTTTCTGGTTGTACGAAAAAAGCCCCGGAAATTTCCGGGGCTTGCGATGACGTGCTATCTGCTATCCGGTACAACAATTTTAATGTTTCACCATAACAGTTTTATCAAGGCTGTGTCAAGCAGGCAATCAGGATCCGGTTATTGGGAGGTAAACGGCTGGACCAGGAGACGGAACAGGGTAAGCTTTTCCGGGTCGCGGTACTCTTTGAGGCCGATGGTCATGCCAAGATGACCCTGTTCCGGCTGGGGACGATAGGTCCCGCAGATGCGGTCCCACCAGGGGAAGTTGAAGCCGAAATTGCTGTTGGTCTCGCGCACAATGTCCGAATGATGGACGCGGTGCATGTCCGGAGTAACCAGGAACAGCCTAAGGAGCCGGTCCAGCGTGACAGGAAGCCTGACATTGCCGTGGCTGAACATTGAGCACGCATTAAGAACCACCTCGAAGGCCAGCACCGCCTGTGCCGGCGTACCCAGAATGACTACCGCCGCCATTTTGATCAGCATCGAGAGTGTTATTTCCAGCGGATGGAAACGATTGCCGCTGGTAACGTCCAGATCGAGGTCTGTGTGGTGCACCCGGTGCAGACGCCACAGGACCGGGGTATGGTGAAACAGAATGTGTTGGAGATAGATGATGAAATCGAGAAGAACAAAGCTCAGAAGGATTTTGAGCCAGTGATCCATCTGCAGTGCATTGAAGATTCCCCATCCCCGCGTCTCGGCGACCTGTGCCAGAGCGACGGGGAGGACCGGGAACAACATCCTGACCGCGACCGTGTCGATAGCGACCAGGGAAAGATTGGTGAACCAGCGCCGCCTCTTGTTCTCCAGCAGCGGCCGCCGGGGTGCGATGATCTCCCAGAGAGCGACCAGCAGCAGGACAGCCGCAAAAACGGAGAGCCGTATGGTCTGTTCCATCTGCATGAAGTTGCCGCGTCAGCCGTTGCTGCCCACGTCCCGCCGGTAGACGCCGCTCTTGCCCCCCTCCTTGAACAGCAGCCTGATCTCACCGATCGTGATCGCTTTATCGCTCCCCTTGCACATGTCGTAAATAGTCAGAGCCGCCAGGCTGGCGCCGGTCATGGCTTCCATTTCCACTCCGGTGCGCTCATACGCCCGTACGGTGCAGCGTACCGTGATCAGCCCGGCCGGTTCGTCGGCCTCGAAATCGACGGTTACGTTATGGATGGCCAGCGGGTGGGAAAGGGGGATCAGGTCCGGTGTCCGTTTGGCCGCCATGATACCGGCCAGACGGGCCACGCCCAGCACATCCCCCTTGGCCACGCCGCCGTCCTTGATGGCTGTCAGCAGTTTCGGCGAAAGCCGCACCTCGGCCGCTGCAATGGCGGTCCGCAGGGTCGGCTGCTTGGCGCTGACATCGACCATGATAGCATGGCCGCTTTCGTCAAAATGGTTGAAGTTCATGATTTCACCTCTGATGTTATTTCTGTCTCTTGATGACCTGCCGAGCTGCTTCATATTTGATTTTTTTACCTGCAACCAAGCAGAAGCGTAAGCACGGCGTGTCGCACGGCACTCCACGCGGAGGTGGCTGGCACTATCAACTCATAATGGCCCACATCCTGGAGCAGATCCAGATGCACTTCGTCATGCTGTCCCGCTACTGCGACATATCGCTGCAGGTAGCCGACAGGTACAAACTGGTCAAGGAGACCAACCAGGTGCCACTGTGGCACTCCAAATGGCAGTAACGCAACCGGTGATGCCTGCCGATAGCGGTGCGGTACCTCTTCAGGCAAACCCGCAACCAACTCCAGGCATGCTCCGTTGCAAATATTTTGTTTTACGCCTTCCGCAAGGTCGGGAATGCCGGCCAGGGACACCACGCCACGTACCGGCAGGGCAACCGCCGAATAGAGCCGGCTGGTTTCCGGCAATCGATGACGTCCGGCGAGCCACAATGCCAAATGCCCTCCGGCCGAATGCCCTGCAGTCACCACGCGGGACAGGTCCAGAGAGAATCGGCAGGCAACGCCCCGGAGAAAATCAGTCCCGGCTGCAACATCCTCAAAGGTCGTTGGCCACCCGCCACCATTCCCCAATCGGCGATACTCCATGTTCCATACTGCGATTCCTTCGTTTCTGAGGGCAGCGCAAAGTTGTCCCAGGTGTCCCAGTCCATACAGTGCCCGCCAGCATCCCCCGTGGATCATGATGACTACAGGATGGAGTCCCGGCTGCGGCGGCAGATAAAGGTCTCCGAATTGTTCAGGGTTTGCGCCATACGACAAACGGTGATCAGGCACGACTGGCGATAATTTTGCCACATCATCATCTGTCAGAATTCGAGGTGAGCTGCTCTCCTCTGCCGTCATACCAACCTCACCTCGCTTACAACCCTTACACAATCAATGCGCGGTCTATCTCCCTGATGGCCGCACGCCCTGTCAATCCCATGGACAGAACAATCTCCTGACGAAGCAGCTCCAGAACCCGACTTACGCCCGCTTCGCCGTCAACGGCCAATCCCCACAGGTAGGGCCTGCCGACGATCACGGCACGAGCTCCTAATGCCAGAGCCCTCAGCACATCCGTACCGCGCCTAATCCCGGCGTCTACCAGGACTTCCGCCCGCCCGCCGATGGCATCAACAACTGCCGGTAACGCCTCGCAAGTACTGAGGGTGCCGTCGAGCTGCCGCCCGCCGTGATTTGAGACGATAACCCCCGCCGCTCCATGTTCGAGGGCGAGGTTGGCCCCCTCGGCAGTGAGTATTCCTTTAACGAGGATCGGCAGGTGCGTAATGGATCGCAACCAGGAGACCACCTCCCATGTAAGAGTCGCGTCAAACATTTCATCCACGAATTTGGCCAGAGGCGAGCTATCGTCCGCTGACAGCTTGTCCGCAGCATAGGGCTCCAGATTCTTCATGGTGACGCCCGGCGGCAGATGGAACCGGTTGCGGAGATCGCGTTCGCGGCGTCCCTGCATGGGCTGGTCTATTGTAAGGCAGAGGGCTGAACATTGCGCCGCCTCGGCGCGCCGGACAAGGTCACGTGTGATTTCCCTGTCGCGGAAGCAGATCAGTTGAAACCAGCGCGGCCCCTGGTCTGTAGCGGCAATCTCCTCGATGGACTTTGACGCCGTCATACTGACAATCTGAAGTATGCCTGCTGCGGTGGTCGCTCGTGCCACGGCACATTCGCCCTCCGGGTGCGCCAGCGCATTAAAACTGCACGGTGCGGTAATGACCGGCATGGTCACGGTTTGGCCGAGCACGGTGGTCGTCGTGTCAATATGGCTGACATCGACCAGTACACGCGGATGCAGACGCAACCGTTGCCACGAGCGCATGTTATCCGCTAGCGTCACTTCATCATTCGCGCCGCCGGCAAAGTAGTCGTATGCCATGGGCGATAGTCGCTCGCGTGCAAGGGCTTCGTATTCATTCAGATTGACAGGAATCGACATGGAGTTGCTCCCGATTGATATGGCCTGGGCCAGACAGAATCTGGCGGGTGATGACCTCTTTATTATTCCCCGGGAATCTTTTCTGTCAATTGTGGAACACTGAGACTGAATCTTCTCTCCTGCTTTCGTGGATGTCAAAGAATGTTAACGACGCGCGCTGCCAGCAAGGCGATTACCAGAAGTGAAATCATCGACTGAGTCATCATCAGGACCTTGGCCCAGCGCGAGAGTACCGGCACGTCGGTCGGCGAGAAGGCGGTGCTCGTGTTGAAGGCCAGGAACAGATAATCGATAAAGTTTGGTGACCACTCATGTTCACCCGCAGCAAGCTTGGTTGCAGGGTCCATCGTCATCTGCGGAAAGAGAAACGCCCCATCGGTATGACCGAGTGTCTGGTCCCGTTTGTGCGGCCCACCCGCATCCAGACGCCAGTACCACGAGGCAAAGACCAGGATGTTGGCCACCCAGAGCGCGGCGGCGGAGCGCAGCAGTTGCAGCGGAGTTTCCAGGTGCGCGGGCAGCACGCTTACGAGCAGTGCCAGCGAACAGACCATGGCTATTGTTACGACGCTGTTCAGGATATAACCCAGCACCTGATTCACCGAGTGCGCCCCCCTGCGGTGCGAGATGACCGCCGGCACAAGCAGCGCGGAGACTACTGCCAGAAGGAGCCAGCGCGTACCGCCGACGAGCAGGGAAGAGGGCAATGCCGCGTACAGGCCGCCGAGCGACAGCAGTGCCAACAGTCCCGGCCAGCGCGGCTCTGCAGCCTTGGCTCTCTGACCTTTTTGCATCTCGCCTTTACCGCTGGAATTGTCAGGTCTGACTTCAGCAATCATAACTCTTTCCGTTGGGAGGACCTTTTCTCAGGCCAAAATCGGTCAAAATATAGGCGGCTTCATGATTGTTGTCAAAGATGAATCCATTATTTGATTCTGTATGGGCGACGCCGTTGGTTCGCCCTCTTATTGATGGAAGAAAAGCCAAGCAATATCTAAGCAATATCACATTGACGGCACTTTATCTGGAATGTTATTGTTTCGCCGCAAGAAATTCCTGAAATAACCACCTGCCCAGTAATCACAATCCTTCTAAACAGGAGTAATACCATGTCGACAAATTTCGATGAAGTAATCGGCTATTTTGACAAGATGCTTGTTTCGTGCGTTCTTCAGGGTGTTACTGAGCTGCACCTAAAATCGGGAGAGTTTCTCAAGGTAAAAGTGAAGGATTCTTTTGTTGAAAACAACAAAATAAAGATGAACGAACAATTGATGGAAACCATCCTGAAAAAGATCATTTCCGATAACCAGAACAAAAGCATCGAAAATGTTGAAAAAAAGGACTTTATGGCGGTTTCCGGAGGAAATCTTGAATATGACATCTTTCTGGAAACTCCAATTGGCCAAAAGCTCCGCACCCTTAAATGTGTCCCCTCCGTCAACGACAATGAAGAAATCGCTCTGAAACTCACCCTGGAACCAGAAATTGTGATCGGATATCCTGATGCTTTTGATGTTACCCGGATCGATACCGAAGAAAAACTGGAAGCGTGGTTCGACGATTTTACCACCCGGATCATGGCGATGGCCAATCCGCGACCCAAGGACATCCTGCTGCATCCGAACAAACCGAATCCCTATCTTATAGTAACCGGGGGGCTGCGACCCGTAACGGATATCGTGTTTCCCACCGGATTTACCAACCGTATCTCCGCGATGCTGGTGGGGCAGTCGAAGAACCCGGCCGTGTCGAACATGCTGCAGAAGAACAATAACTGCTTCGACAATCTGGACCTGGATATCGCCTACAAGACCAAAGCCGGGAGAAGGTTCAGGGTGAACATAGCCGATATCTTCGACGCCGAAACCGAACATGGCTGCCTCATAACGATGCGGCTTCTTCCGGACAAGCCCTTCACGGTCGAGCAGTTGAAGCTCCCAAAGACCCTTACCGATACCATTTTCAATCTGAAAATGGGGCTGGTCATCATTTCCGGGACAACAGGGAGCGGCAAATCCACCACCATGGGCGCCTTGATCGATTTTCTGCTCAAGAACAAGAGTCTGAACCTTCTGACCATAGAAAATCCGATTGAAACAATATTTCCGTCCCTGGAATATCCCAAGTCATCGGTAAGCCAGAGAGAAGTCGGGAAACACGCACTCAGCCAGCCCTCGGCCATGCAGAGCGCTGTTCGCCAGACGCTGAACGTCGCCATGGTGGGAGAGATCCGCAATGACCATGACGCCATGATGGCTCTGGAACTGGCCCAAAGCGGCCATCTCATCTTTGCGACGCTTCATGCCGGAACCACCGGTGAATCAATCGATCGCATAGTCGAGATGTTTCCTTCGGAACATTCCAAGAAAATGAGGGAGTTGCTGGCGACCCATTACAAAATGGGTATTGCCCAGACCCTCCTCAAGGGGGTGCAGGGACAGACGGAGCTGGCGATAGAGATTTTCAAAACCAACGCCGATATCAAGGCGTTCATCACCCAGACCCAGAAGGAAGATCGCCAATTCAGCATGCGGGAAATTATCGAGATGTACGCGGTGACCGGATGCATATCTTATGACCAGTGCCTGGTCACGCTTTTCAATGAAGGCAAGATTAACGAGGACATCATGATGTTCAATTCGCCGGACCAGGACGCACTTATCTATCGGCAGGGAAAACTCGGTGTCAAGCTCAGCGCCAAGTGGGACCCGGTCGGAAGCAAACTGGACCAGGCCTTCGGAAACATCCTCGACGCTGCCTGATACTCACAGTTGCAAACCCGACTTATCGAGGCATTTCCCGTTATACTCAATGCATGCCAGCGGCGGGAGCGGCTGCTGCAGGTGTCAGATACTGCTCGAACTGCTTTTTGTCAACGGCGCAGCGATAGGCCTCTTCCGGGTTGACCTTTTTCATTTTCAGCAGATCAAGCAGGTGCTGGTCAAGCAGTTGCATGCCATCTTTTTTTGCGGTCTGGATGATGGAGGGGATCTGGAACGTCTTTGCCTCTCTGATCAGGTTGGCAATGGCCGGGGTGCCGACCATAATTTCCAGCGCCGCCACTCGTCCGCTGCCGTCGGCGGTTTTGAGCAGCTGCTGGCAGATGACCCCCTTTAACGATTCGGAGAGCATGGCTCGCACCTGCTCCTGCTGGTCGGTGGGAAAAACGTCGATGATGCGGTCAATAGTCTTGGCTGCGGTGCTGGTATGCAGCGTTCCGAAAACGAGATGCCCGGTTTCGGCGGCGCTCATGGCAAGCTGTATGGTGATCAGGTCGCGCATTTCGCCGACCAGAATGACATCCGGATCTTCCCGCAGAGCCGCCTTCAGGGCCGAAGCGAAGCTTTCGGTGTGCTCACCGATCTGGCGCTGATTCACCAGAGACAGCTTGTTTTCGTGAATGAACTCCAAGGGGTCCTCGAAGGTTAGAATATGCTCCTTGCGCGTTGAGTTGATCAGATCGATCATGCCGGCCAAAGTCGTGGACTTGCCCGAACCGGTCGGCCCGGTCACCAGCACCAGTCCTTTCTTGAAGTGGGTCATCCGGCGCACCCCTTCCGGCAGCCCCAGATCATCGGCCGACAGAATCTTGCTGGGTATGATACGGAACACGGCGGCGATTCCCCGGTACTGCATCATGATGTTACCTCGAAAACGGGCCAATCCCGGTACTTCGTAGGCAAAATCAATATCTTTGGTTTGTTCGAACTGCGCCCTCTGCTTCTCGCTCAAAATTTCGAACAGAATCGCCTTCAGTTCATCATGGGACAGATTCTTGAAGTTGAGCCGCACCATATCGCCGCGCAGGCGGAAAATGGGGGGATTGCCTGTGGAAAGGTGCAGGTCGGATGCCCCCTGCTCCTTCATCATGTTAAAGAGTGCATCGATGCGTGCCATGGACTTCTCCTCTCTTTCCCCTTATAGCTTACTAAAGAACTACGGATGCGATATATTCTTCCGGTGAAACATCTCCTGACATCAGGAGCCGCAGCCCCTCTTCCGCAAGACCATGGTAGCCGACCATCCCGAGATAGTTTTCCAGCGCGGCGACATCGCTGGACTGTTCAAAAATCCGCAGGAATTCGTCGGTGAAGAGTAAAACATCCGTCAGGAATTTTCTGCTGCTGAAACCGCTGTGGCCACAGGCATCGCAT
>DATNCC010000157.1:0-9103 GCA_035571735.1 Dongiaceae bacterium
TGTTGTACTGGCTTCGTCATGGCTGGCTCACCATCCTTTCAGCTTGTCGGAGGCCAAATGGCCATAGGCCGCAGCCGGGTAGCCTGCGGCGGTCTGCATCGCCTTTTTCGCCTCGTGCCGCCGTCCCAGGCGCTCCTCGCACAGGCCGACGTGGTACCAGGCCTCCGGCACCAGCGGGCTGGCCGGGTAGCGACTGATCAGTTCGCGATAGCGCCGGATGGTGCCTGGGCATTCCCCCTGCTTGTAGGCGATCTGGGCGAGACAGGCAAGGGCCTGGGGCATGCCCGGATGCTCGCGATGACTCGCGATGAAGTCCTCGAATGCCGTCCGGGCCTCCTGAAGCCGGTTCATATTGAACTGGGCAATGGCCCTGCTGAATGCTTGATCGCCGTTGGCCTTCTGCGAGGAAACCGGTTCTGCGCCGGTCTGTCCCTGCTCCGCCAGTCGATCGCTGGCGTGATCAGCCCACTCTGTTCCGGGGTAGTCGTGAACGATCAGGTTCATGGTGGCGGCCCCCTCCGCTTTCCGGCCAAGGCGAAATTGACAGAGACCGATGTGGTAATAGGCCACCGGCACCCTCATACTCTCGGGATAGTCGCTTATCAGTTTCCTGAATGCGGCAATCGCCTCGGTATCCTTGTTCTCCAGGTAGTAGCAGATGGCCACAAAGTAGGCGGAATCGTGCGACAGGTTCGAAAATGGCTGCTCGGCCGCCACCTTGCGGAAGGCCACCCTGGCCTCTTCAAAGCGCTTGGCGTCCTTGAGGTACACGGCTTTGTTAAACATTCGATTCGCTTCGCTGGTGTAGACGTGGTAACAAAACCAGCTCACGCCCAGCGAACCGGCAAGCACGACCAGCACCAGGATCCTCTTCCTGAGACGGGCCGGGAGGGTGACGCCGAGGTCAGGCACCAAGGATGGCGGAAGGTGGAGACGGTCAGCCGCCAGGCTCCAGGCGGTTTTACGTTCCCGGCCGAACAGGGGCAGGTTCAGCGCCAGAATCACCAGTCCCAGGATTGTGAGGGCTGCTCCCGCCCGGTCGGGCCAGCCCCGGCCATAATGGAGGCGCACGGTAGTCTGGCTCGGGTAGATCAGCATGAACGACGGCGACACCAGGTAGATTCTGTC
Organism: Dongiaceae bacterium; assembly: GCA_035571735.1. Lineage (GTDB taxonomy): Bacteria > Desulfobacterota > Desulfuromonadia > Geobacterales > Pseudopelobacteraceae > JACRCG01. Next base: position 1,129 of record DATNCC010000157.1, read on the forward strand.
CGCCCCCTCCACCTGCCAGTTGGGGTGATAGGATACCTTGACCAGCAGAGGCTTGCCGATCCAGTTGGTTTCGATCCTGATCTCGTCGTTACCGATCGTTTCCTTGATCCGGCAGTCAGAGATGTCTATCGGTATCCGGGGGAGCGATGACAGGTCGCCGGCCTTGGCCTTGAAACGCTGGTCCTCCCCCGCGTGTTTGTCCCCGGCAAAGACCAGATGGGTACCCTGCTGTTTTTCGTTCATAAACCAGCGATAGCTGTCAGTTTTCCAGTGATCCGCCGGAAAAAGAACCGGCTCGAACGCCAACGGCTCCACGTACCGGCCGGTGTTGGCCGTCACCTCCCACAACTCGTAGTTGCCGACCGTCTTCTTGAGGCGATATCCCGTGACCTCACGGATGGCCCGCTTGGCGCCATCGCTCCGTAGCACCAACTCGCCTACGTTGAAGAGCCGCAGATGCGGCAGGGCCCGGGCATAATTCAACGTGGTGTATGAATATTGGGGAAACGGTACGGAGCCGGCCGCCGATATTTCGGACTGAAGGAAAAAGACAAACGGAGCGCTGATGGAGGCCTGCATGTAGAGTCCCTCCAGAGTTGCCCGGCCGGCAAACAAAGGCAGGGATTCGAACGCCCGGCTGCTGCCGAAGACATTGTGCTCCTCGGAGTGCTCATACATCACCCTGGGGTCGCCCACTCCCCCCTTCAGCGCCTCATTGATCTCCTTGAAGACCGGCCAGGCCGGTTTCGCTTCAAATCCTTCGTAGTTCCATTTTGCCCAGACGGAGGCTGGTCCGGGATTGTTCCCGACCCAGAGAAATATGACGAGCATGCAGAGGACCGGGACCGTCCAGAGCGGTCCCTTGTTCGGAAGAAACCGGGCCAGCCACCCGAGAAACATCGCACTTAACAGGCCGACCAGCACCTGCCCATAGGGAATGTAACGGGTGTCAGCCACACCCAGTTTCGGGGCGGCGATGAAGAAAATCACCGACACCAGGAGTCCGAACCAGAGATACACTACGGCAACCAGCAGTTCGTTGTCCGGGCGTTTGAAGGCACACCATCCCGGAATGACGAGACTCCCGATGCCGGCCAGTATCGCAAATGGCAAAATCTGGGGCGGAATTACCTCCCTCCAGGAATTGATCAGCCATACCGCGTTATACGTTGTTGTGAATCGGGTAAAGACCAGCAACGGCACCAGCCAGAAGGCGAGGAGGAAGAAGCCCAGGGCGTAGACCTTGAACAGGTAAACAAGCCTCCTGATAAAGCCCTCGGGGGTAATCAGGAAAAAAATGGATGCCGCCTCGACGAACAGCAGGGTATAGCCATGGCTGAAGCCCACCAGGAACACCAGCACAGCGTTGCCGATCACCCACCGATCGTGACGGGCGCCGTAATACAGGGTTCCCAGCAGGATCAGGGAGAGGGAAAAGCTGAGGCTGTAGGAATACTCGCCCGCCAGGGTGCTCAGGATATTGGCGCCCCACATGGAATTGGCCGAGTGGAACAGAAACGGCAGGGTAAAGATCGCCCCGAGAATCGGCGCGGGAAAGGGGCGTCGCAGGCAGCGCAGCATGACATAGGCCCCGACCGGCAGCAGCAGCGTCCCCAGGAGGCTCACGATCTTGAAAGCCACTTGCAGGGGAATTGCGACGCTCAGCAGGCACATGAGCAGGAACGGAAGCGGGAAGTAGAACTGCAGGATCGGAAACCCGGCATAATTTCCCATGGTCCAGCCCGAGACCCTGCCGAGGGGGAGGAGGACATGGCACAGATAGTCGAGGGTGTAATAATGGGATGCCGTATCGCCGCCGGTCGTAGTCGTTTGTGTCACCAGAAACCGGGGATTCAGGTTGGCGAGAATGAACAGGATACACGCCGCCAGGACGGCCATATCCACCAGCCGGATCATCCGGGGCCGGGGTCCCGCTTCGGGATCGGAGTTGCGCCTGGGCGACAGGACGGAGAATAACCCCATGAGTACCGTCAGGATAACCGCTCCGTAGCCGATCCGCTGCCACGTCGCCCGATCAAGACGATCCAGAAGGGTCTTCTCCTCTGTAACCGGCACAACTACGGAAGAAGAGGTTGATTCATGGCTGCCGTTCACATCCGCTTCGGCCACGACATAAGCCGCATAACGGCCCTGAACTCCCTTTGCACCGGCAATGTTGAATGTTGCCACGCCCTTGCCGTTTTCCAGGCGTATCCGCTGCCTCCCCTGCTCTACGGTCAGATCCGCCGGAACATGGCAGGTCAGGCCCACATCCCTGAGCGCCGGATCTTTCGAGGAAACACGCACGGTAAGTGAGTTCCCCCCCCCGCTTCGCTTTTGTTCCAGATTCAGGACAAGCGGAGGATCGTGAGCGGCCGCAACTGTACGGAGTTCCGCCACGGATGCGGCAGCCGCGGACCGGCCGTTGGAGTGTTCGTAGAGCACATTCAAAAACAGGGGATAGGAACCGTGGAGAGCGGTGGTTACTGGAATAGTGAAGGCGACATCCACCGATTTCCCGGGCAGCAGCTGATCGGCGACGGATACGGTCTTTGTGATATCGAGTAACCGGGCTTTCAGCGACACTTTGCTGGCTGTTTCATTGCCCCTGTTCGTAATGGCAATCTTGATATCGGCCCGGCTTGTGGAAGTACCGCCGGCAGTATTGTCGACAGCCGAGGCGGAGGTGGAGATGGACAGCGTAATATCGCCGCCAAACGCCCGGGATTGATATGGACCCAGGAGCGCACAGAGCAGAAGAACGACGAGCAGTCCGGCTTTGTTCATGAATGATGCAATCTCAACAATAATATCCTCACTGTGCGGCGGGAAGCGAACCGCTGGCGGCGGCAAGGTCGTCTTCGCTCAAGATACCGGCTGCACTCTTCAATTCCATCCGTCTCAGGACGTTATCATACAGGGCGGCGGTCAGGTCCCGACGGCTTATGGCGTAACTTTGTTCCGAAGTAAGCAGATCTATGGCGGTCCTGGTGCCTATGGCGCGCCCCTTTTGCACAGCCTTCAGCTGTAAATCGGCTGATTCCTGCTTGCGCTGGTAGGCTTCCACCAGGCTATGGTTGTACTGCAGGTTGAGATACGCTTCCTTGAGCCGTCTGACCGCCTGATCCTGCGCGCCGTCAAGCATGGCGCGGCGCTCCGCCTCACCTGCCAGGGCGCGGCGGGTCCGGGCGACGTTCTCACCCCCGGAATATATCGGGACGTTTATGCCGATGCCCACATACCACTGGTTTGTCGCAACCGTGGGGAGAAAGGTGCTTCCCTTGTCAACCGTGTACCCGCCATATCCCTGAATGGTAGGAAGATGGCCGGCGTAAGCGCTCTTGCGGCTCTCTTCCGCATTAGTCAGATCATATCCGGCCTGGAGCAGTGCCGGGTTGTTTTTCCGCATGGTGTCGAGCCACCACTCCAGTTCGGCCGGCATGGGACCGGAAGATTTGTTGACGGCAATATCCTTTACGTCATCAACCGTGACTCCGGACAGGCCGGCAAGATTCTGCTGGGCCAGCCGGAGCTGCCCCTGTGTCTTGACCAGGTCGGCAGCGGCACTGTCCATGTGAGCCTTTGCTTCGTACACGGCGATGATATCACCGGTTCCGGCCTTCAAGAACGCTTCTGACTGGTCAAGTATCTTCGTAACCCTGCTCAATTCATCCTGATAGAGCTTCTCGTCCGCCTTTGCCTTCAGGAAGAGAATGTAGGCATTAAACAGGCGGACGATCAGATCCTGGCGTTCCGCCTGGGCGCCGGATTCGGCGCTGCTGATCCCGGACCCTGCGGCCGTAATCTGGTAATAGGCGGGCATATTGAAGATCCACTGCGTAGCGCCTGCGCCATAACTGTAGCCGGCATATTCTCCCTTGATAGGATCCACAGCGCCCGGATAGTCCAGCACCTCGTGCCAGAAATGGCGCAGGGAACCATTGGCGCTGATACGCGGATGCAGAGCGGACCAGGCGATCTCCTTGTCCGCCTTGCCGGCTTCCAGACGGGCCTCGGCACGACTTACAGACGGATCCTTGGCTTTGGCCAGCCGGTAGAGCTCCAGCAGATCCCGCTCCTGGGCCTGAGCGATCCCGGAGAGTAGACACAGGATCAGAATCAATGCGGCAATTGCGCTGAATCCGAGCTTACTTCGCATGGAACGCCCTTCCCATTCGATCGCGCAACGGCCCGATGAAATAGTCGGTTGCGGTGCGGGGGCTGGTGGTGATGGCGACCTGCGCCTGCATCCCCGGCACCAGCTGCAATCCCCCAAGCTTCTTGAGCGACGCGGGATCAAGCTCGAGATAGATCGCGTAATACGGCATATCACCCTGTGCCGTCCGTACCGTCAGACGGTCGTCCGAGATATAGGTGACCGTTGCCTTTACCGGCGGTGTGGTGCTGCTCTTGAAGGCGGTCAGGGTTACTTCGGCCACCTGTCCCAGCTTGACGTCACTGATGTCGTTGACGGCGACCCTCCCTTCGATGATCAGATGATCCGCCAGCGGCGCTATCTCCATCAACGGTTCCCTGGGGATCACGACTCCGCCGACCGTGGCGACTTTCAAGCCGACCACCTTGCCGGATACCGGTGCGCGAATGATCTGATGCGCCATCATGGAGCGCGATGGCCGCACCCGTTCCTCCATCTCAAGCCGCCTCATCGATGACTGCTTGATCTCGGTGGCGGCCTGCTGAACCCGCTCGGCTTTGATCGCCAGGATCCGTTGTTCAAGTTCGGCCAGGCGCTGAAGGTTGGCGGCGATGTTTGCCGAAATCTGCTCGCGCTCGCCGTTCTTCTCCGCCAGAAACCGCTCCAGATCCAGCACTATTGTTTTGGTGACATATCCTTCCTTGAGCAGGGACTTGTTGGAATCAAGCTGTTCCATCAGCGAAGCGGTCTCTTTTGTCTTTGAGGCCAGCTGTTCCCGGGAACCCTTGATCATCTCCCTGACCTGCTCGATCTGGCTTTTCACCATTTCGATCTGTTTCAGGTACGCTTCCCGTTTGGCGTTAAACAGCCTGGTTTCGGTCTGGACCGCCTGTGCCGGAATCCCTTTCGGAAAGGTAACCGACGGAAGGTCATTCTTTTCCGCTTCCAGCCGGATTATGGTGGCGGTTTCGGCAACGGCCTGCCCTTCGAACATATCCACGATCGGCTTGACCTGGTCATCCTCCAGAATGATCAGCGGTTGACCAGCCTTGACCTGATCGCCATCCTTCACGAGGATCTGCTTGACGATTCCCCCCTCCTGGTGTTGCACCGGTTGACGCTTGTTCTGGAATGCCACTTCACCCTGGGCATGCACGGCGGAACTCAGCGGCGCCAGGGCTGCCCAGAGGGCGATGCCGCCGAAAAAGAGCGCCAGAACGGCTGTTCCGGCCAGGATGATCGGGGTGGCGGAATGGCGGGTGTCCCGTATGGGGGCTTCCAGCGCTATGGCACTTTGTCTGATTTTAGCCACGGGGCACCTCCTCGCCGGTTGCGGCGCTCTGTTCTTCAATCTCCTGTACAGGTTCAGGCGTCACTGTCTGTGCCGCTGCCTGTTGCTGCTGCTGTTGCAGCAGGTGCTGCAGCACGCCCTCCCTCGGTCCGAATACCGCCAGGGCACCGTCCTGCATCACCAGCAGCTTGTCGACGCTGGAAAGGAGGCTGACCTTGTGGGTGATTATCATCACCGTGGTGCCCAGCTGTTTGAGATAGGCCAGAGCCTGCAGCAGCGCCAGTTCGCCTTCGTTGTCCAGGCTGGCGTTCGGCTCATCCAGCACCACCAGCTTGGGGTCGCCGTACAGTGCCCGGGCAAGTCCGATCCGCTGGCGCTGGCCGCCGGAGAGTACCGCGCCGTTGTCGCCGATGTAGGTGTCGTACCCGTTCGGCATACGGAGGATCATCTCGTGCAGACCGGCCAGACTTGCCGCCCTGATGACCTTGTCGGCATCGGGCTCGTCAAGCCGGGCAATATTGTCGGCGATGCTGCCGGCAAACAGTTCTATATCCTGCGGCAGATAGCCGAAGTAGGGGCCGAGCTGCTCGGATGTCCGGGTGGCCATGTCGGCGCCATCCAGGCGGATGGTCCCCTGCAGAGGTTTCCAGACCCCCACCAGCAGGCGGGCCAGGGTTGATTTGCCGGCGGCGCTGGGGCCGATGATCCCCAGGGACTCTCCGGCAGAAAGGGCAAAGGAGATATCCTTTATAATTATCTTGTTGGTTGCACGGATGCCGAAAGAGACTTTTTCGAGGGAGATCTGACCGGAGGGTGGGGGGAGTTCCATAGGTTCGATCTCAAGATGCTGGAGTTTCAAAAAGGCATCCAGGCGGGCGTAAGCGATACGTGCTTCCAGAAACCCTCTCCAACCTGCGATCAAAAGTTCTATCGGTCCCAGCGCCTTCCCCAGCACGATGGTGCCGGCAATCATCATGCCGGGCGTAAAGGTGGGCTCGTGCAGGACGATGTAGGCGCCCACGCCCAGGCCGAGCGACTGGATCGCCTGGCGGACAAACTTGGTTACCCCGGAAATGTTGCCGGCACGCTGGCTGGCCCTGGATTGCAGCGCGAGCACCCGGTCATTGAGTCCGGCCCAGCGATGTGCGACCCCTTTCAGCATTCCCATGGCGTTGACAACTTCGGCGTTGCGCAGGGCGACCTCGACATGGCGCCCCGCCGCACGGCTGGCAAAGTTGGCATCCTCCATCGGTTTGCGGGTCAGGATCTCGTTCAGGATGGTAAGTCCGACCATCAGCACCGCGCCAACGAGAGCCACCATAAACAGATAGAAGTGCATGTACCAGAGGATGATCATTGCAAGCGGCATCCAGGGCGCGTCAAACAACGCCAGGATGCCGGTGCCGGTCATGAAACTCTTGATGGCGTTCAGATCTCTCAGGCCGGAGGAGTATTGATTCCCCTCCGGAGAGGTAGCTCCTTCGGCCATTTTTTTCAGCAGGTAGGGGGCCAGCTGGGCATCGATGGCGTTGTTGGCGCGCACCAGCAGACGGGAGCGCAGCAGCTCCAAGGCGCCCATTACGACCAGGGCGGCAAGCAGCAGCAGGGAGATAAACCAGAGGGTCTCTTCGCTGCGGCTGCCCAGCACCCGGTCATAGACCTGAAGCATGTAGAGAGAAGGGGTCAAGAGCAGCATGTTCATGAAAAAGCTGAAAACAGCTGCCGCGATGAAAAAGTGGAAAAACTTGCCGAGAAATGAACGCATTGCGGAACCTTGTTTTTCTTTCTAGTGGATTGTTTGGCTCAGTGCGGAAGGTAAATACTCGGGTGGCAAATGTCAAGGAGAGGGCCGAATTTCCCCCCACCCTGGCCCTCCCCTTTATGCCCTTTGGGTACGCCACGGGGGAGGGGACTTTTAGAGAATTTGCGAATCAATCACATATCACCCATCCGCACGTTTCTCACGTTCGGCAAGCTTGAGATCGGCATCGGACATCATTTCGACAAGCTGTTCAAAACTGGTCCCGGGCTCCCACCCGAGCTGCTTGCTCGCCTTGGACGGATCCCCCAGCAGCAGGTCAACTTCGGCCGGCCGGAAATATTTCGGGTCTATCCGGATGACGACCTTGCCGCTCGCGGTGTCGATCCCCTGTTCATCGACACCGCTCCCCCGCCACTCCAGCGGCATGCCGAGACGCGCGAAGACCTTTTCGGCGAAGGTGCGCACCATATAGGTCTCGCCTGTGGCGATAACGTAATCTTCCGCCTGCTCCTGCTGCAGCATCCGCCACATCGCTTCGACGTAATCTCCGGCAAAGCCCCAGTCGCGCCTGGCGTCGATGTTGCCTAGGTAGAGGCACTCCTGCATTCCCAGCTTGATGCGGGCGGCGGCGCGGGTGATCTTACGGGTGACGAAGGTCTCGCCGCGCCGGGGCGATTCATGGTTGAAGAGGATGCCGTTGGAGGCATGCATGCCGTAGCTTTCGCGATAGTTCACGGTGATGTAGAAGGCATATGCCTTGGCACAG
>DATNCC010000158.1:0-24577 GCA_035571735.1 Dongiaceae bacterium
TGCCTGTCCATGGATGTTGCACCATGCATCGCATCCTGTGCCAGATGTTCTCCGGACGTTGCCATCGAGCTCAACATACTCAACCGAAACGAAGCGCACGCCCCTTTCATGGTGTGGATACGGCGGTGCAGATCTTCAAGCAGTGCGCTTCCCTGTTCTCCCTGGACAAACGCGGAGTAGGATGCCCGGATTCCTTCCAGCTGCGCGGGAAGCTGCTTTATGTACGCCTCGCGGATCTTTTTCAGTTTTGTCTCAACTGCTCTTGTTTGCGGGCTCAAGGCGGTACATCCTTTTCTAGTAAGTTAGAAGCTGAAAATAACTCAGAACTGTATCTGAACTTTCTTTGCAGTTCCCTCTTCCCTGACCCATAAGAGGGTCTTCCTGGCGCGTGAGCACCAGTCGCGAACATCTTTTTCAAACGTAGGACAGTCTGCAACGACTTCAAGGACATCACCCTGTTTCATCTTGACCGACATGACCGTGATCTTGAGTGTCGGTTGTGGACATTTGAGCCCCCGTGCGTCGAGTACCGATGTAGCCATAATGTATTTCTCCTTGCAGTTTTTGCATGATTTTTGCCAAGTTACATATTCTTCAGCGATTTTTAATAACAATACATCCCTTGCCGCTCTTATCCTGTTGTCACTGTTTCGCCGGAATTATCAGGGTATCGCTGCACAATCCTCGGAACAGTTATCCGATGGCAGTAACAGCGGCCCGAGCATTCGAACGGTTTCTACCATCTCGGCTATGACCCGGTTGAACTTATCCCCTTCTCCGGCGGAGACGTAATCCAGCCGGCAGCGCTCCTTTTCGACCCCCAGCTGCTCCAGCATCAGGTTCAACATACCGTGGCGCTGCAGGGCGCGGCAGTTTCCTTCCTTATAGTGGCAGTCCCCGGGGTGGCAGGCCAGGATTATAACACCGTCGGCGCCGTTTACAAGCGCTGAAAGGACGAACTGCGGATCGACCCTGCCGCTGCACATGACCCGGATGACCTGGACATTGGGAGGATACGGCTCCTGCATCCCCCCGGCCTTGTCGGCGCCGGCATAGGAACACCAGTTACAGAGGAATCCGATGATTTTAGGTTCAAAATCCTGCTGTGCCGTCATTTCAGAACTCCTTCAATCTCGGCCATGATCTGTTCGTTGGTAAAATGATGCCCTTTGATGGCCCCGGCCGGACAGGCGGTCACGCATGTACCGCAGCCATGGCAGAGTACGGAGTTTACGCTGGAAGTGTTGTGCGCAGTATTTAATGAAATGGCACGATAAGGGCAGACCGACATGCAGAGGCGGCAGCCGGCACAGCGGGTTTCATCAACCTCGGCGGTGATCGGCTCGATCTCGATCGTGCGTCCCGGCTGGAGGCCGGCAAGGGTATGCCCGACGCTGGCCATCCCTTCCAGCATCGCCGTGCGGATATCCATCGGTTCCTGGCAGGAGCCTGCCAGATAGACCCCCTTGATGGTGCTCTGGGAAGCATCCATCCGCCCGTGCAGTTCCCGGAAGAACCCGGATGAGTCGCGGCTGACATCCAGCATGGCCGACAACGTGCCGGCCCCCTCCGCCGGGACCACGGCCGGACAGAGAATGACCATGTCCGCAGGGGCGGCCTCGCCGCTTACGCTCACCAGGAGCCGGCCGGAAACATCCTGCGTGACCGCAAGGTCCCTGATATCGTCGTAGCGCTTCAGGAAGGAGTTCTTGTTCTTGACGGCATGGCTGAACAGAGTGTGAGCATCTTTTCCCGGCATAACCAGCTCACGGTGATAATGGGTGATGGAAGCCTCCGGCAGTTTTGCCGTGATCATGTGGTTGAACTTGAAGGCGTACTGGCAGCAGATGCCGGAGCAGTAGGGTTTATGGGCGTCATCGAGACTCCCGACACAATGGATGATCGCGACCGATGCCGGCGGAGTGCCGGCTGCCGTCACGATCTCTCCGCCGGTCGGTCCGGTGGAAGAGAGCATCCGCTCGAATTGCAGGGCATCATACACATCCCGCAGAGTCCCCTTACCCATGCCTGCCACCCGGGAGGCGTCGTACAGCCCGGCGCCGGTGGCCAGAATGATGGATCCGATCCTGCGCTCGACAACCGTCTCCCCCTCTTCCAGATTGATGACATCCTCGCCCATCGGACAGGCATCCTTGCAGGCCCGGCACTCCTCCCCCTTCGAGCGGACACAGATCTCTTCCATCAGGAAAGGTGCGTTCGGCAGGACACCGACAAAGGCGAAATCGACCGCCCGGCGCTCGCTGGCGTTGCTGTTGAACTCATTCGTAGTGGCGGCGGGGCAGGCTTCCACGCACTCGCCGCAGCCGATGCATTCGTGCAGCGAGACGTGGCGCGGCTTCTGCCGGATTTTGGCGATGAAATTGCCATAGAAACCGGTCACCTCTACCAGCTCCGCCATGGTCATAAGTTCAATCTTCCCGGCGTTGTCGCCGTGGAGCAGCTCTCCCATCAGCGGCTCCAGCATGCAGGGGGCGCACTCCAGGGCAGGGAAGAGCTCTTCGAAACGGACCGGCAGTCCGCCGATAAACGGCGTCCTCTCCACCAGCACCACAGCTCGCCCCGCTTCGGCCAGCGACAGGGCCGCCTTCATCCCGGCCGGACCGGCGCCGATCACCAGTGCATCGGGGCAGACCTCCAGTTGTTTCTTTTCGAGCGGTTCCTGCAGCCGCACCCGGAATACCGCCCCACGGATGGCCCTGATCGCCTTCTCGGTTGCAACGGCCGGATCTTCCGTTACCCAGGCGATCTGTTCGCGGATGTTGACCATCTGCATCAGGTAGGGGTTCATCCCGGCGTTGGTCAGGCAGCGGCGGAAGGTGGCCTCATGGTCACGTGGTGAACAGGCGGCTACCACCACCCGATCCGGCTGTTCCGACTTCAGACTCTCCTCGAACTGCAGCTTGCCGTCTTCCGAACAGATAAAATCCACGGTTTTTACATAGGGGTGGTCCGGGAAGGATGGGGCCGTGTCACGCACCGCTTCGGCGCTGATCTTGTCGGCGATGTTGCTGCCGCAGTTGCAGAAATAGATGCCTATCTTCATGCTGCCCCCTCCCATTCCGTAATCTGGGCAACGATCAGGTTCACCGCCCCCGGCACCGCCGCAGCCACCTCGTCGGTGAAGCGTTCGCCGAAAAGGTCAAATTCACGCGCCTCGATGCCCCAGAAGGAAACCTGCTCCGGCAGCGGAACACCCGCCATCCTTCCCAGGTCGTAGGCGGTGGCAAAATCGGTGTCGTGGCTCGAAAAAGTGTTCTTGGTGGTGACGAAATCCTTCGGGTCAAAACGCCGGACCGTGCCGGGTGGTGCGCCGCTCAGCATGGCATCCACCACCACCGCACGCTTGAAACCGGCCATCGCTTCCATCAGCCTGATACCCCCGATATGCAGCTCCGTCACGGTCAGATTCATATACTGTTTCAGGCGCTCCGCCACGGCCGCGGCGACGGCAATTCCGACCCCGTCATCGGAGAGCAGCCGGTTGCCCATACCTATGATCACGGTACCTGTTTCCCTCATCCCTTCCTCCGCATCTCCCGCAGCAGGCCGCCCTGACTGTCGCGAATCGATACGGTCAGCGGCATCTTGCCGGGGAGAAAGTGCGTGGCACACGACAGGCAGGGATCGTACAGCCGGAAGGCCATCTCGACCCTGTTGAGGATCGATTCGTCCGGGGCGTTGCCGGTAATCAGTTTCTCCGCGGCACGCTTGATCGACATCGAGATCGGGGCATAGTTGTTGGTGGTGCCGACGATCATATTGACCTTTGTCAGCACCCCCCTCTCATCGGTGACATAATGATGGGTCAGCGTCCCGCGCGGAGCCTCGACCGAGCCGACACCTTCACCGACGAATCGGGCCGGATCCGGGATATTACGGGTCTCCGGCGAGGTGATTTCCGGATCGAGCGCCAGTTCCAGCATCCGCTCCGAGGAGTAAAGCAGTTCGATCAGCCGCGCCCAGTGGGTGGCCAGACGGTGATGGATCGGCTCGTAACGGGCCGCGGTGATCTTTTTGCAGCCGAAGGTCTCGTACATCCGCTGATACTCCGCATTCGCCAGCGGCGTCGCCATCCCCTCGGAAACATTCAGCCGCGAAAGTGGTGTCGCAGTATAGATGCCGCTCTCGATCCCGTCGGTCAGCCCCTTCCACCCCACCTTTTTCAGGTAGGGATACTTCAGGTAGGTCCAGGCTTCAACCCGCTCGGCAATGTGCTCGCGGTATTCGGAAGGATTGTATTTTATAAACTCGGCTCCTTCAGGGTCCACCACCCGGATCATGCCGTCATAGAAGTTGGCCCGGTTTCCGGCATCCACGGTCCCCATCGAATAGGTGCGGTGCAGATAGACGTCCGAAGTCACTAGATCCAGGTAGAGCGGGTTCTTCAGGACTATTCTTTCGAAGATGGACAGGGAGAATATGGCAAACTCGATGTTCCTGCGGGCGATATCTTCAATCTGGGTGCGCTCCACGGAAGTGATGGCGCGGCTCCAGCCGCCGGGAACGCCGGCCACCGGATGGATCGACTTGCCGCCCAGAAATGTGATGATCTCGTGGTTGCGCTTGCGGCAGGCGATCACCTCTCCGGCAACTTCCAGCCCGACCTTGCGGGCCACCCCCAGGATGTTTCGTTCAGCCGGGGGAGCGTCCGGCCCGACGATGAAGTCTGGGCCGCCCAGGGCATAGAAGTGGGTGGTATGATCGGTGACGAAGAAGGCCATGTAGAGAAGCTCGCGCAGTTTCTTTGCCGCTCCAGTCGGCTCAGCGCCGAAAACGGCATCCAGGGCCTTGGTGGCCGCCAGATGATGGGCCTCGGGACAGACCCCGCAGATCCGGTTGGTGATGACCGGCATCTCCTCGGCCATCCGCCCCACGCAGAACTGTTCGAAGCCGCGCAGTTCCGGAATCTGGAAGAAGGTGTTCTCCACCATCCCCTGATCGTTCAAAAAAATATCGATCCGGCCATGCCCTTCCAGGCGGGTGATCGGGTCGATCGTGATACGCGCCATCCGCTACCTCCCTTTCCCTGGAACCCTGCCGCCCAGTGTCGAGCTGGCAAGGGTATATTTGTAGAACAGGCCGGCATAATCGGGAATAGTTTTCAGAAATGCGTCCACCCGCCCGGCGATAGCCTCTTCCGACAGGGCGGCGGTATCGCCGATATCCATCACCGAACCGAGTGCCGCAATCATCTTCGCCCCCTGGTCGCTTATCCCCTCCGGGGCGCCATAGCAGCCGGTGCAGGGCATGTTGGCCTTGGTACAGGGGGCGCCGCAGCCGTTCCTGGTGGCGATCCCCATGCAGAGCAGTCCCTGTTCGAGCAGGCAGACTTCAGGTTCGGGATAGAATTCGTAATTGCGGCGGAAGGCGGTGATGCGCTTTTCCTCCTTGGTCCGGTCGCAGTCGTCGCAGACGGTCAGGGTGCCGCAGCCGATCGTGCTCCCCCTGGGGGGCAGATCGCCGGAGAGAATGGTCTCGATCACATTCCAGATCTGGTGCGATTCCGGCGGACAGCCGGGGATATAATAATCCACCTCCACCTCCTGGGCCAGATGCTTCACCCGCCCAAGGAGCGGCGTCAGATGGATGTCCCCTTCGGGAAAAGAGGTCGTGCCGGAGGGGACGATTCCGGTTGGATTATCAACCGAAGGATTATCAAGGTAAACGGAGCTGAGCAGTTCGTCTTTCGTGTTGAAGTTGGCCAGGGCCGGGATGCAGCCTCCCTTGGCGCAGGAGCCGAAGGCCACTAAAAGCCGCGATTTCCTGCGCAGCAGGCGGGCCATCTCGACGTTCTCCCCGGTGCGCAGCGCCCCGTTGAAGAGGGTCACGGCAATGGCGCCATCCGGGAGCGCTTCGATATCCTTCTTCTTGGTATCCAGCAGGCAGGGGCAGAACATGAAGTCCAGCGCCGCATCGACGTCCAGAAGCTTCTCGTGCAGGTTGACCACGGCAATTTCGCAGCCGCCGCACGATGCGGCCCAGTAGACCGCCAGTTTCGGTTTTTCAGGCATAGCCAGTCCCCTTTTCACATTACCTCCAAGTTCTACACCGAAACATGATTACATATTCCGGACGCTCATTTCAAGCGTACGAAAGGAGCGATTCAACCAGCTGAGGCAGCGTCTCCTGCAGACCTTCATCCTTCGTCACCACCGCGTCGATGTCCGGATGGGCCAGCCTGAGCGGCTCAGCCTTATCTCCGGTGAGGAGCACGAACGGCTGCTTAAACCCCTGTTCCCTCATCTCCGCGAAGAGCTGGACTCCGTCGATGAATGGCATGTTCATATCCGAAACCACCATGCAGATCGTGGGCTCTTCCGCCATTTTCACCAAAGCGTCCAGACCACCGACTGCAATCACGGCACAGAAACCGGCCGACTCCAGGATCATTCCGGTCAACTCGGCGGTGAATTCGTCGTCATCAACCACCAAAATGGTTTTGGGTGTGTCACTCATACATGCTCCTTTATTATCCGATCAGGCTGCGAATGGTTTCTATCAGATTGGACTGGTCGAAGGCCCCCTTGACGATATAGGCGTTGGCGCCTACCTGTATGCCGCGCCGCTTGTCCTCGTCCTTCTCCCGCGAGGTGACGATGATGACCGGGACGTTACGGTAGCGATCGTCGGCACGCAGCAGCTCGGTTAACGAGAACCCGTCCAGTCGCGGCATCTCTACATCGGTTACAACCAGATCGAACAGGGTCTCGCGGGTCTTCTCCATGGCGTCCTGTCCGTCCTCCGCGGTAATCACGGTATAGCCGTACGCCTCGAGAATGCTCCTTTCGATTTCCCTGGTATTGATGGAATCGTCCACGACCAGCACCGTTGTCGTATGTTCTTCCCTGGCGGCAGGACGCAGCCGCCCGGGTTCTCCGATTTCCCGTGCTTGCCTGATAAGTTCCGGAACGTGGAGGACGTTGATGATGCTGTCCCGCTCCCCGATGGTGACGCCCGAGACCATGCGCATGCTCTGCAGATGGAGCGGCAGCGGCTTTACCACCATCTCCTCCCGACCGATGATATCGTCAACTTCCAGCCCCAGCTTTTCTTCGCCATCCCTGATGATGACGATCGATGCCTCACCCGCCCCGGCGGTCGCTTCTTTCGAAAGCCCGAGGAGCGCGGCCAGGTTCTCGACCGGAATGATCTGCTCCCGGAGACGAATGGCGCGTTTGTTGACAATTTCAATAATCTCCCCGCGCTGAACCGAGAGCATCTCGACAAGTGATGTGGCCGGCAGGGCACAGGTTTTCCCGCCTGCGGACAGGAAAAACAGGGGAAACACGGCCAGATTCAGCGGCAGACGCAGTAGAAAGGTCGTCCCCTCTCCTTCCCTGGTTTCGACAATTATTGCACCTTTCAACTCATCCACGATGCTTTTCCTGACGACATCCATGCCTACTCCCCGGCCGGAAAGGTCGGTGATGATAGGGCTCGTGCTGAAACCGGGCATGAAGATCAGGTCGGTGATCTCCGCCCGGGACATGCCGTCCAGGGTGTCGGCCGCGAACAGCTGCCTTGCATGCGCCTTCTCGCGGATCTTGTCGACCGACAGCCCCCTGCCGTCATCGCTGAGGGAAATAGAAACGCAGCCGCTGTCGTAAAAAGCGGAGAGACTGATGGTCCCTTTGGGAGGCTTACCTGCGGCAACCCGTTCCTCTGCGTTCTCCAGCCCATGATCCAGCGAATTGCGGATCATGTGCATGAGAGAGTCGCCGATCCGGTCGATAATTTTCCTGTCCAGTTCAGTGTCTCCCCCTTCGACAACAAAATCGATATCCTTGCCATGTTCATGGGCAAGATCCCTTACCGTGCGGCGAAGAGGGTCGAAAACAGTCGAAAGCGGCTGCATGCGCATCCTGAGCGAGGTTTCCTGCAGATCGGCAACAAGATGATCCTGCATGAGAGACGAGTCGGACATGGCACGCACCGACTGGCGCATGGAATGCTGGAGTGCGGCGCAAGCCTCGATCAGTGGTTCCTGTTCATTTTTGCCGGTCTGGAGCTGTCCAGCAACAGCCTTGAGATGCCGCGCCGTTGCACGCTCGATTTCACTGAGCCTGCCGATATGCCTTCTGAATCTGCCATGCTCGGAGACGATCTCTCCCATGAGCCTTATCAGCTCATCCAGCTTGGCGGCATTGATGCGCAGATAATCGACCTGGCGACCTTTGGCGGCCGCGGGAAGTGTTGCCGTCCCGGCAGCGGCGGTGGCGAATTGTTCAACGTCATTATCGACCGGTGGCATGGAGGAGACCGGTGCGGCCTGAACTACCGGAGCAGCCCCAACAGCCGGAGCCGCTGCAGCCTGGGCCAGCTCTTCACAGAGCGCATCCGGCGCGCCCACCGATGTATCACCCGCCATTATCCGGTCCAGCATCGCCAGAAGGGCATCTCCCCCCCTGAAGAGAGCATCGGAGACGGAGGCGGCAAGATTGATTTTTCCCCCGCGAATCGCATCAAGCACCTCCTCCATATTGTGGGCAAGCTCGGTGACCCCGGAAAGCTGCATCATCCGCGAGGAGCCCTTGATAGTATGGGCAGAACGGAACAGTCCGTTGAGCAGTTCGGCATCGCCGGGCGACTTCTCCAGATTGAGCAGACCATCGCTTATCCGGGAGCAATGCTCACGCGCCTCTTCGACGAAACGTGCCAGAAATTTGGAATGGTCGAATGCCATGATTTATCCGTTTCTCCTCGGTGCGCTTGAAATGGCTTTCCGTGTCTTTTGGGGAGAGGATGTCCCCCCTGTTGGAGTCAGGAGAGATAATTTGTGCCGGCAGATAACTATGAATTGTTCTGCATTAAACGACAGCGGGAAAAATGCCCGGCCGTGTTCATGAAGTGAGCCTTTCTCCAGGATACTGACCGCCGTTTCAAAGCTGCTTCGCGCCCGTTTCTCATCCTGTTGGGCGAACAGTATTTCTGCGGTATAAAAATGGGCCAGCCAGCAGTTGGTATCCAGGTAGATGGCTTCCCTGAAACGCTTGATGGCACCATCGTAGTCTCCATTCTGCCGCGATGTGATACCGAGCATGAGATACGCTTCCAGACAGAGCGCATCACGCGCCAGAATGGATTCGCAGACATCACGGGCCTCATCCAGGCGCGATGCGCTCAGAAGCAGGCTTCCCATTAGAGTGTACGCCTTCTCGAAGGTACTATCCAGCTTGATAATGGCATTAAGAATGCCGAGCGCCTTGTCGTGCTGACTGTTGTGAGCAAGCTCGACGGCCGCGTCAAAAAGTTCTCTGACATCACTTTGCTTGGATGCTTGCGACCGTTTATCGGGGTTACCGGTGGGGGGAGGAAGATGCCCCCCGGTCAGCCGTTTCACCGGAGCTCTCTGCGCCTTCTCCCTGCTTGCCCGCTCGGGAGAAGAAGTGTGGCGACCGGACGTTCGGCGCTCTTCAAAAAGGAGAGGCGGCGTTTTGCGATAATAAAAGAGCGAATCCTGTTTTACGAGGGAAAGAATACCAATGTCATGATGAATCGTTTCCGTTGCGCCGACCAGCAGACACCCATCTTCAGCGAGCAGTTCCGCAAGCTTGCCGAAAATCTCCCGCTGTACCTGTCCGGGGAAATAGATGGACACGTTACGGTACAGGATTATATCCGGTTGCTGCATCCTGTGGGGATAGGATGCGTTCAGCAGGTTTACCACCTCGAACCCAACCAGCTTTCTGATTGATTCCATGACCTGAAAACGGTCTGAACCGCACGGCTCGAAGTAGCGCTCAAGCAGGGACCGGTCCATGCCCCGGAACGAACCTCTTCCGTAAACACCCTGTTTTGCCGAAGCGATCACGTTGGAATCGATGTCCACGCCGGTGATGGTAAACAGCCTCTCACTCTCGGTTCCAAACCGCTCCCGCAGCAAAATGGCTATGGAATAGGGTTCCTCTCCGGTGGAACAGCCGGCGCTCAATATCCTGACCGGCCTCTGGTTACGGGCAACCATGAACTCCGGGAGCAGTTTTTCGACCATCAGGTTCAGATGTTCAGGCTCACGAAAAAAATAGGTTTCATTGACCGTCAGCATCTCCGTCAGCCGGCGCAGCTCTTCGCAGTCGCGCAACAGCAGGGAGAAATACTCATCATGGCCAGCGATGCCGCGTGCCGCCATCCGTCGCCCCAGGCTCGCCGAGAGCGCCTGTTCACGATCCTTTTCGAAGCTGTGGCCGCACGTGCGCAGCATCAGCTCTTTAAAAGGGGCCAGGTTCATAGGGTCGGCCAATTTCGTGTTCCTCATCACCTGCCCCCGACCCGCTGCATCAGTTCGGCTGGAATATCCGCGAGCGCCAGCACCCTGTCGATGCAGCCACACTCCACCGCCAGCCGGTTCATACCGTAAATCACGGAGCTTGCCGCATCCTGCGCAAGCGTAGTCCCCCCGGCCTTCCTGATTGCCTGCATGCCGACGACACCGTCGTCCCCCATGCCGCTCATGATCAGTCCGATGGCCCTTTCCCTGTACGCTGCAGCGACCGAGGAGAGCAGGGTATTACAGGAGGGGTGGTACACTTTACTGGCCTCCCCGTCACAGAAAATTACCTTTCCCTGCTCAGTAATCCTCATGGAATGTTCAGCAGGATTGATATAGGCATGTTCGGCCGCAAGAATATCGCCATTGCCCGCGATCTGAACCGTGAGAGGAGTTACGGCATTCAACCAGTCAACCATGCCCTGGGTAAACCCGTCGGCAATATGCTGGGTTATGATAATGGGGACCGGAAATTGGGCGGGGAGGTTCGTCAAAATGGAATGAATGGCCTGAGGTCCTCCGGTAGAGGCAGCAATGGCGACAACTCCTCCCTTCGAAACGTGCTTCTGAATCGTCGCACCTCTGACAACCGCGGTTCCTGACCGTCTCCCCATGGTCAGCAGATGGGAGGAGACATCGACTTTGGCCAAGACCCTGATCTTATGAATAAGGTTCCGCACATTTTCCAGACTGATGTCCGGCTTCTCGATGACGTCGAGTGCGCCCTTGGAAACGGCTGCAAAGGCGGTACGCACTCCGGTCAGGGCGGTCACCACCAGAATCGGCACCGGATGCTCGGCAATGATCCTCTCGATGGCCTCCAGCCCTCCCATGACAGGCATTTCGATATCCATGGTTACTATATCGGGTTTCAGGGAGGCGACCCTGGTGACGGCCTCGGCGCCGTCTGCCGCCTCTCCCGCCACAACGATACCCGGCTCCGACTCCAGGATTGAGCGGATCATGTCGCGCACCAGCTTGCTGTCATCTACAACCATTACCCGAATGATGCCGCTTGGTTTTGCCATCTGCTAGAGAGTCTCCTGAATGGCTGCGGTTCCTTGTTCGCCATCCGCTTTTCCGATCTTGAAGGTCGTGACCAATGTTCTCAGCTGTTCCGACAATTCCGCCAGTTCATTTGTCGCGCTGTTTGTCTGGTAGATGGAATCAGTTGCAAAGCGGACCCCCTGTTCAATGTCCTTGAGCGCCAGTACGACCTGGCTGCTGGCAATCTGCTGCTGTTGCGTGGAAAGAGAGATCTGGCGGGCGGCATCGGCTGTCTCCTCAACGCCATCCACGCTTTCAATAAGCATCGATACCGTATGGGAGGCATATTCCTGCCCTTCCTGGATCAGTTGAAAACTCTTTTCCGATGACATCACCAGACGATTTACCGAATCCAGAATCTCGGTTATCTTCCCCTCGATCTCTCCGGTCGATTCGACCACGCTGTCGGCCAGACGCCTGATCTCGACCGCAACCACGCCAAAACGCTTCCCCGCCTCTCCCGCGCTGGCCGCTTCAAGGGCGGCGTTGAACGCGATCAGCTTGGTCTGGTTGGCAATGTTGTTGATAATTTCCATTACCTTGTTGATCTCTTTGGACTTTCTTCCCAACTCGACGATCTCGCTCAGATTTGCCTGAATGTTCAGACTTATGTCGTTGACCTTGAAGCTGAGGTTTTCAACCTCGGCGGCGCCGTTTTTGGTATCGTCAAGCGTCTTGTCGGCTCTCTCCACAACACCCTGGCTATGCTGGGCTATCTGGCTGGCCGTGGAAGTAAACTCTTCCATGGTGGACGATATCTCCACCACCGAGCTGGAAAGCTGGGTGGAAAACCCGGACTGATGATCCATGCTGGATGCAATTGCGCCGACGTGGGAGTGGAGTTTTTCGGTTATACCGGAAACCTTGCCGATAATTTGATGCAGCCGTCCGATATGCTCGTTGAACCAGCGGGCGAACTCGCCCACTTCATCGGCAGTAGTAACCGGAACTGTTATGGTCAGGTCGTTGTTGAAGTTCTTCAGTACGCCGGTAATGGCTTCAATCGGTCCGGCAATGAACCTGTTTACCAGGAAAAACACCACGATCTGTATAAGGACCAGAACGGTCAGAGATACCGCAATATACTGAAGGATGCTGCTCGAAACCTCCCGTTTGATAATACCGTGCTCCTTGGCAACCAGGACATCGATGTCGTCCACATAGATGCCGGTGGCGATGATCCAGTTCCTGGAAGGAATTGCCCTGGCAAAGGTGATCTTCGGCTTCATCTCCTCCTGTCCGGGCACCTTCCATACGTAGTTCACATATCCTTCACCCTTGTCACGGCAAACCTTGGTTATCTCCTGCAGGATGTAGATGCCGTTAGGGTCGCGGAGATCGCTCTGATCCTTCCCCTCCAGGCGGGGATCTGGATGGCTGACCATGATGTTATTGAAATCGTGGATCCAGAGATAGCCGTTCTGGCCGTAGCGCATGTTTTTGATGGCTTTCCTGGCATCCTCAGCCGGCATCTTCTCCAGTACACCCACCGCCATGTCCACAAAGCCTTTGATCTGCTGCTTCTTTTCGGAGAGAAGTGTCGCACGGTATGCTGCAATCCGTTCCTCCCCACGGGAGACTATATTCATGATGGAGATGACCGAGATGACGGCTGCTATTGAGAAAATACATAAAAACGTTAATCCCAGAACCTTTTTTCGTATCGAAATCAGCATGCTGTCTCCTTTTGTCCCGCATTATAAATTAAGCACTTCATAATTTTTCGGCACTCCCGGTTCGGTGTCAGTTTATATCAGGTCGTATTTCCCTTATTAAACGCTTGAAATCCACGAGGAGCACCATTCGTCCATGCCGCGGCAGGACACCCCACATGCCCCTCCGAAGGGAGAAGACCTCCAGCAGCGGCGGAAAAAGACGGATATCATTCTGGCTGAATTCGGCAATATCCTCCATCGAATCGATAATCACCCGGTATGACGATACCCCTCCCGTCCTGATTGTGACGATATTAGGCGAATGATAACTGACCGAATTGCCGTCATAGCCCATTTCTTCGTGAAACCAGAACAGATCATCAGCCTGCTCGCCGTCATATGTCGCTATTCCGGCTACTTGTCCGGAGTCAACGGCGAAATGAACACCACCGACCGAAAAAAAGAGCAGTTCCAGCCGTATATCGTCCTCGCCACTCATAGTGCAATAAGAGCCGCAAGTTTGCCGATATCAAGCAATGAAATGGTTTCACCACCATATTCGATTTCCCCGATCACCAGATCGCGGGCGGCGCCATTCAGGGTTGCAAGAGGTGGCAGGATCGTACTTAGCGGGATATCCACAACATCTTCAATCGAGTCGATCAATATGCCGGAATGAAAATCTCCCCGCACGGCCATGGCGATCAGGCATTTGCAATGATCGTCCTTTTCCTCTCCCAGAAAATGGCGGAGGTTTATGACCGATTCGATATCCCCCCGTACATTTATGAGGCCGGGAAGATACTCCGGAAGCGATGGAACCCAGGATATAGCGCACGAGGGGAGTATTTCCCTGACATCCCTTCCGTAAAAAGCATACAGGTTTACACCGCACATGAAGATGACGACCTTGACCCGCTCTTCCTCGACATCGACGACCTCTTTTGTACGCTGCCGTTTTTTGAGTTCGCCCAGGATCAGTTCGCTTTTCAACTGTTCTTCGCTATCCGCCATACCCAGTTTCTCCTCGCAGGGTTCATCACCCTTCACCATTCAGACAACATCGGCAGGCTAAAGGAGAAGACGCTCCCTTTTCCCGGACTGCTGTCCACCCATATTTTCCCATTGTGATACTCCACAATCAGTCTGCATTTCGAGAGGCCAAGGCCGACCCCTTTCGGCTTGTCGGTGAGAGCATCGCCAATCTGGCTGAATTTTTCAAAAATAACCCCGTGTCTGGAGGCGGGGATGCCCCTGCCGGTATCGGCAATACTCAGCACAATGTCATTATCAGCTCTTTTGGCACTTACCGTCACCCGCCCCTGGTCGGTAAACGCAGCGGCATTGGAGAGTATCTTGGTAATTACCTGGGAGATTCTGAACCTGTCACCTTTGATCATCGGCAGGTTATCCTCGATCGCTACCACAAATTCGAGCCCTTTTTCCCTGAACTTCGGCGAGAACGCCGAAGTGGCATTCTCAATGACTTCCCGCAGGGAAAGCGGTTCCCATCTCCATTCTGCCGTCCCCGCTTCCATCGCGGTCAGGTCGAGGATACTTTCAATCATCCCTGCCAGTCTCTGTGATTCTGATACAACTATTTCAAGATTCTCTTCAACCTGCTCGAGATCTTTGGTTGTTTTCGGATCATCGCGAGAAATCCTGGAGGTGAGTTTCGAGAGTTTTTTTCTGCTGATTTCCGTGTATCCGATGATAGAGGTGAGAGGGGTACGCAGTTCATGGGAGACGGAAGAGAGAAACGTCGTCTTCACCTGATCCAGTTCCTTCAGTTTCTCGTAGGCCTGTTTCAGCGCCGCCGACTCCTCGACACTTTTTCCCAGAGCCCTGACCTTGCGCTCAAGCGCCGCCTTTTCAATGGCCCGTTTGAGCGTCACCACGATCCTGCTTATTTGAGGCGGCTTTTCGACAAAATCATAGGCGCCGAGCTTGATAGTCTCTACCGCGGTAGCAATATCTCCAAAGGCGGTGACCATGATCACCGGGATATCGGGATCATGCTTCCGCAGTTCCTTAAGAGTTTCAATACCGTCCATTCCAGGCATCTTGAGATCGAGAAGAACTGCATCAAATGACGTGCCGCGAAAGAGTTCAAGTGCACTCAGTCCGTCAACGGCGGCAGCAGCAGAAAACCCGGATTCCGAAAGTTTTTCCGTCAGCACATACCGAACCATCTCATCATCATCAACAACCAGGATGTTCATCATTCCCCTCCGTCCGCAGCCAATTCCTCCATTACAATTTCATATTCTTCGACAAACTTCGTGAAGTGGAGCCGTGCAGTATTCAAATCTCCTGCAATGGCGCTCTTTTCGATCTTTCCGGCTTCATCGCTCATGGCGCTCGCTCCCAGCATTGCCGCTGCCCCCATGATCGTATGAGCCGCTCTTTCTGCTGAGCGATCATCCCCCGCATCGAGAAACGCTTTAAGCTGGTCAACCTGGGAAGGAATATTCTTCATGAAGATGGCCTTGAGCTTGACAAACATCCGTTCATCACCCTCCAGCCACTTGAGAGCCTTCAGTCTGTCGAACTGTTCATGTTCGTTCATCGGTACTCCATGGATTTCACAAGTGCCATGTTTTTCTCTCCACTAACGTTCGCAACGCCAAAAGTTCTTTAGTCAAAACACTTCTATTCATAACAGTAATCTAATAAAAAGTATACCTTTATAGCTATTTCAAAACGAAACGCAACATCACCAATACCGGCTTACGGCATTTAATTACTAATCAGAGAATGACGCCGTTTAATCACTTATCATATCAGCAGGACATCCGGACATTAGTCAGAAATAATCCGATTAACAAAAGAATTATTGAGATGTACCCGGGGTAGAAACAAGCAGAATATCACATTAAATATAATCGTGTTTTAAAAACCACAACATCAGTTTCCTGAGTTAAAGGCGTCCATTGATTTGTAGTTGAATTAATTTCATTCAGTGATACTATCCTGAAAAAATTTCAAGGAGTTACTCGCATGCTTCGTGTAGCAGTCTTAACCGGCACCGCACTGATGATGATAGCCTTGGCGGCCACAGTACAGGCTGCATCGGAAGCCCAACTGGCACAAATTGAACAAAGAGCCGCGAAAGCCGCAAAGACAGCTGCCGGCGAGTATGCAAAAGACCTTTTGGATGCTGCCATGGCGAGTATCGCGGAAGCAAAAATCAATATCGCCGCAGGTAAGGAAAAATTAGCTGCCAGACAGCTGGAGCTGGCAGAAATTCAGCTGAGCGCCGCCGACGCAAAGGCTGCCGAAAAAGAGCTTCTGGAAAAAGTGGCCATACGCCGCTCGGAGCTGAAGAAGCTGGAAGCCCGACTTGAGCGCTTTCGGCAGGGAGAGGAGAACTGACATGAAATTGATATCGAAATGGGTCTGCCTCCTGCTGATCACACTTTGCTGCGGGTCGGCCTCGATCGCATTCGCGGCTGATAAACCTAAAGTCTTGAGTCAACTCGAAACGGTTCGATCTGCGGTCGAAGCTGCTGCCGGAAAAATAGAGGGCAATAAAGAAGCTGCTGCGGATCTGGAGCGGGCAAAAACCGCTCTTAAGAATGCTGACGAAAGCTTTAAGTCCGGCAAATCGATGTTTGGATTTGGCGATATAAGCCCCGAAACTGAAAAAGAAATCAAACTCTCCGTAGACATGGCTGAACTCGCGACTGCAACCGCACTTTCAAGGGTCGAATTCGCACGGGAAACTGCCGAATTGGCTGCAATTGAAAAGCAGTTTGCCGCTGTAAAAGCCAAACTTAAATTATTTGAAGACCGGAAGGCTGAACTGGAAAAACTGCGGCTTGAAGCTGTTGCATGCCAGAAAACCGTAAATGAATATGAAGTAATCAAGGCTGAAAAAGCTATTCTGGCGACCCAAGTAGACCAACTTTCAGCTGAGAAAGGCAAAGCTGACAAGCTCAGGATCGAGCAGCTTGAACTGACGCATAAGCTGGATGAGATGAAGGCAGAGAATGCGCGTCTTTCTGCCCTGCTGGAAAAACAGCAGGCTCCGACTGCGCCAACAGCCGATGATTCCAAAAAGAAAGCTCCAAAGAAATAGCACAACTATTTATCCATCCCGAGTACCAATGACACCTCAAACATGCAATCTGTTCGATGGCATCCCCTCAAAACATCAGGAAGAGCTCTTTCAGACGCTGGCTGAATCCGACACCATCCGGATCGAACGGATAGTATCCGACGGGCATGCAACGCCGCCGGGGGAATGGTATGAACAGGAGCAGGATGAGTGGGTGCTGCTGATTTCGGGGGAAGCGACACTGCAGTTCGATGACGATGCCGCCACTCTGCATCTGAAGCCGGGTGATCATGTCATGATTCCCGCCGGTTGCCGTCACCGGGTGGAGCGGACCGGCACCGGTCAGAAAACGATCTGGCTCGCGGTCCATTTTGTCGGAAGCAAACTTACGTAATTAAGGCAACCTTAATGCTTGCTCCCCACACCCGCAGAGGTGTGGGGGAGCAAGCGATATTTCACCCTGACTCACCGGCTTTACCGCCCAGGGCAGTAACAGCCTCTCAACTCGGCAAGGTCAAAAGATCCAAACCCGCCATCTGCTGAACCATGCGTACCACCTGGCAGCTGTAACCAAATTCATTGTCATACCAGACATACAGGACACAGCGGTTCCCTTGGGCAATGGTCGCCAGTGAATCTATAACTCCCGCGTGACGTGAGCCGACAAAGTCGCTCGAAACGACTTCGGGTGAATTGGTATAATCTATTTGATTCTGCAGCGGCGAATCAAGAGACATGTTGCGCAGATAGCCGTTTAATCCGGCGACATCAACCGGATGGGCCAGTTCCAGATTAAGAATCGCCAGCGATACATTGGGAGTCGGTACCCGAATGGCATTGCCGGTCAGCTTGCCGGACAGTTCCGGAATAACCTTGGCAACCGCCTTGGCAGCACCGGTTTCGGTTATGACCATGTTGAGCGGAGCACTTCGGCCGCGCCGTGAAGCTTTATGATAATTGTCGATCAGGTTCTGGTCGTTGGTGTAGGAATGGCACGTTTCCACGTGACCACTCACAATACCGAAACGGTCATTGACCGCTTTCAGCACGGGGACTATCGCATTGGTGGTGCAGCTGGCAGCCGAGAAGAGCCGTTCCTGCTCGGTAATCAGTTCATCATTGATCCCGGCAACCACATTGGGGATATCCCCTTTTCCCGGAGCGGTTAGAACAACCTTGGCAATCCCCTTGGCCTTGAGGTGTTTCCCCAATCCTTCCCGGTCGCGCCACTTTCCTGTGTTGTCGATCAGGATGGCATCATGGATACCATACTGCGAATAATCGATGGCTTCGGGTGCATCCGCATAAATTATACGGATCATGTTGCCGTTGGCGATGATGGCGTTTTCCTGCTCATCGATCGTAATAATGCCGTTAAATGGACCATGGACGGAATCGCGGCGGAGCAGGCTGGCCCGCTTCAGCAGATCATCGGCGCTTCCCTTGCGCACGACCGCCGCCCTGATGCGCAACTTTTCGCCGCTGCCGGCTTTCTCGACCAGTATGCGGGCAAGCAGCCGACCGATTCGGCCGAAACCATACAGCACGATATCCTGAGGTTCGGGCCGCAGAGCGCCCCGGCCGGTGTTGATGCGGGCCAGCTCCTGAAGAACAAAGTCATCGGCCGTTATCGACCCTTCCATACGCTGGTATTTGACGATCAGTTTGCCGAGATCGACTCTGGCAGGCGCCAGGTCCAGCCTGGACATCGCTTCCAGAATCGGCCAGGTATCCGTGACGGAAAGTTCCGTATCAATAATCAGGCGCGCAAAGCGGTGGGCCTTGAGGATGTCGATTACCGAACAATGCACCAACGAGCGGCCGTACACGGTCGGCACCACGTTATTCTCGCGATACATCCGGCCGATGATCGGAAGCATCCGCTCGGCGCAGGCTTCCTGGGTTTTCCAGTCCTGAAGATATACTTCCTGCTTTTCTGACTCCATTACACCTTCCTCCCACTCGTAATTTATTTCCAACAACGCAGGCTCGCAGACCTGCCCTTTAACAGGTAATACCGTTACTTCACCCGACCCACCAACCTCAGCAGCCCGTCCAGGATTGTCAGGGGGTGGGGAGGGCAGCCGGGAATATACAGGTCAACCGGCACAAGACCATCGGCTCCGTTATGAACTTCGGCGTGATCCTTGAACGGACCGCCATTGATGGCGCAGGCGCCGGAGACAATGACCAGCTTGGGTTCCGGAATGGCCGCATAGGTGGCCAGCAGCGCTTCACGCATGTTTTCACTGACCGGACCGGTCACGAACATGCCGTCTGCGTGGCGCGGACTGGCAACGAACTGGATGCCGAAACGCCCCAGATCCCAGCCGATCGTGGAGAGCACGTTGGTGTCGGCCTCACAGGCGTTGCAGCCGCCGGCGCTGACCTCGCGCAATTTGAGCGACCGCCCGAACAGGCGCAGCAGTTCCCCTTCCAGCGCCTTCGCCGGATGATACTGTTCACCTGCGGTAACTGTCAACCCTTCGCGGAGGCGACTGGCAAGGCAGGCATCCGTTGAAAACGTAACGGCGTCATGAGGGCACGCGGCGGCGCAATCATCACAGAAAAGACACTTCCCCATATCAAGAGCCAGAGGTCCGGAGGCGGAAATTGCCCCATACGGACAGGCTTCGGCACAGGCGCGGCAGCCGTCACCGCAGCGCGATGCGTCCAGCTGCGGCAGGCCCCGGAAGCGGGGCGGCATCGGCAGCGGCGCATCGGGATACGCCATGGTTCGATGCCCCTGGCGGTAACGGGTTAGAATCGTTTTAAACATACGGGCTCCAGTCTACAGATCAAAACCGCAGTACGACAGGTTGAAACTCTTGTTGCAGAGCGGGAAGTCGGAAATCTGCTGGTTGCGCAGGGCCAGCCCCAGCCCGTTCCAGTTATGAAACGACGGATCAACGATCTTGTAGCGCTCAAAACGCCCCTCGGCGTCGGTCAGGGCGACGTGACAGATCTCACCGCGCCATCCCTCGGTCAACGCCACGGCACACCGGTCGCCCGCGACCCCGCCCGGCTGGTTGCGATAACCGCCGCGCGGCAGATGCCGCACCTGTTCATTGATGAAATCCATTGAGCGCTCGGCCTCCAGCCAGCGGAGCAGAGTCCGGGCGGCAACGTCACAGGTGGTTGCGGTGATAACCGGTATCTGGCTTATCCTGAAGATGCCGAACGGATGATCGCACCGGACATCGCGGTTCAGACCGCACGCCCGGGCAGCCGGCCCGACCAGGCCGATCTCGCGGGCGTCCGCTTCCGAAACCGTGCCGACATCTTCAAGCCTTGCCATGACCGAAGGGGTGTTCCAGAGCAGATCAACCGCTCCGGCAAGATCTTCCCGGGCGGATTGCAGACGTGAGTGCAGCTCATCGACAAGCGCGGCATCGCAATCATAGCCGATCCCTCCCGGCCTGAGCAGTCCACGGCCAAAACGGCTGCCGCATAGCAGGGCGGTCATATTGAGAAAATCACCCCGGATTCTGCCGCAGAACGAGGCGGTCGGCAGGTACCCGACATCTCCGGCAATTGCGCCCAGATCCCCGGTATGATTGGCGAGCCGCTCCAGCTCCAGGGCTATTCCGCGCACCGTCTCGGCCCGTGGCGAAGCGAATATCCCCCCCAGCGACTCCATGTTCATGCAGTAAGCCTGCCCGTGACCGACCGTTGTATCGCCGGCTATCGTTTCCATCAGATGGGCGGTACGGTGCGTCGGGCCACCGATCAGCGCCCGCTCGATGCCGCGATGCTGAAACCCGAGCGCTATCTCCAGATGGAACACCTCTTCTCCGTGACACTGGAAACGAAAGTGCCCCGGTTCTATGATGCCGGCATGGACCGGGCCGACCGCGACTTCATGTACTTCATCACCTTCAACGCGGTAGAAATCCATCACTGCCGGGAGCAGGCCGCCGCCGTCACTTTCACTCCAGAACCCTTTTCCCTCGCAGAGCGGTTTTTGAAAGCGCACCGGCTTGAACCAGGGATGCCCTTCCGGCCGCACCAGGCACTGTTCTGCTATCTCGCGCTCGAACAGGTGCAGTTGCGGACAGGCGGTCGCCAGCGACGGAAAGGAACGGCCGACGGAAGTAGCGACAATGCCGAGGGTGCCTCTCCCGGCCCGGGCCGACATGACGCAGTACAGAGTCGCCCCGGCGGAGTCCGGAACACCGAAATATGAACAGACCCGCCAACCCGCCGTGATCGCGTCCAGTATTCCCTGAAAGAAGGTGTCGTTATCCGGCATCGGAATCTCACCCCGATGGAATGCGGTGCCGTTATAGAAGGTTTTCATGCCAAAGCTCATCGGGGCACCTCCAGAAGAGCCGCGCCATCGCTGAGCAGGGTCATCAGCGGAGCCGGAATCCATACCCCCAGCAGAAACACCAGCAGAAGAAGAGCCAGCGGGGGACCGACCGTCAGGATCGTGTCTTTATACGATGTCGTCTCGCTGTGGGGGGGAACTTCACCCATGACCATCGGCAGAACCGTCAGCGCCATGCCGATAAAAATGATCGTCAGAGAAAGCAGAAAGATCGCACCTATCAACATGCGCCCCTGGATGAAGGCGCTGCTGATGATGGTAAATTCGCTGATAAACGGCGCAAAGGGTGGTGATCCGGTGATGGCGATGAATCCGGCCAGAAAGAGCCCTCCAGACCAGGGAAGACGGCGCAGGGCGCCCCGCACATGATCGGTGCTTTTGCTGTTGTAGGAGCGGTGAATATTGCCGGACGACAGGAACAGCACCCCTTTGGTAAGGCCGTTGGCAAGGATATGGAACAGGGCACCGAAGATCGCCCTGCCCCCCAGGCCGAGCGCTACCGCCATGATGCCGACATGCTCGACGCTGGAATAGGCCAGCATCCGCTTGAAATCGGCCTGGCGCGCCATAAAGATAGCCGCAACGATCATCGAAATCAACCCCATGACAACCAGGGCATTCTGGAAAAAAGTGATCTCCCTGGTCGCCAGGCAGAGCTGGTAGACGCGGAGAAGAGCCAGAAATGCCAGATTAACCAGCCCCCCCGACAGCAGGGCGCCGACCAGGCCGGGAGCCTCTCCATACGCATCCGGCTTCCAGGTATGAAGCGGAGCCAGTCCCATCTTCGTGCCGAAACCGATCAGCAGAAAGACGAACGCCGCATGAACCCAGCCGGAGGAAAGTTTTCCTGCATCCAGCATGAGATCACCCAGCAGCAGCGACGGCTCGACCCTGGCGACAATCGTGGCGTATGCCAGAAAATAGAGACCGATCAAGGCCAGAGCGACTCCGACCGAGCAGATCAGCAGGTATTTCCAGGTCGCCTCGATCGAGCGGGCATTGCGGTTGAAGTAGATCAGCGGAGCCATGGATATGGTCGTGGTTTCAAGCGCTACCCACATCAGTCCCAGATGATGGGTAATGGTAACAAGCGAAGCGGCCGACAGGCAGACCAGCAGGCCGACGCAGAGCACGTGGTTGGACCGTTCACGACGATAAAAGAGGTAGCCGATCGAGTAAATGGCACAGATCAGAAAGAGTATGCTGGTGCTCAGAAGCACGATTTTCCCGAGCGCATCGAAGTGGAACCAGCCACCCGGTGATTCGTGAGGGGTAACGATCAGCATCCGGATAGTAATGCCAAGATGGCCGAGAGCAAAGAGCGATAGAATTTTCGGGCGCAATCGATCGGACGGGATCAGCCATGTTACGGCGGCACCGATTAGAGGGAGAATGATCAAGGCTGCAAACATGGTACTACTCCTCTTTCAGTGAGGTCAGAAGCGAGGTGTCCAGTGACGAGAACTCGCGGCTGATCTGGTTGATGACAATCCCCATGACGAAGGTGCCGACCAGAAGGTCGAGAAGCGCCCCCGCTTCAACCATGATCGGCATCGCCTCCGCCAGCAGCAGACCGAAGATGAAAATGCCGTTCTCAAGGACCAGATACCCGATAACCTGCGAAATCGCCTTGCGGCGCGTCGTCAGAATCAGGAATCCGGTCATCAGAGTCGCGATCGATGCCGGGACGAACATGTAATTCTGGTGTTCAGGCAGCATCGGCAGCCTGCCGGCAAAACCGAACGAAAAAGCCGTAAACACCGCGCCGAGCAGCAGCGTCGGGACATACCCCAGGAACGGTTCCACCTCCCGCTTGATCTCCGCGGAACGCACGGCCCGTCCCAGCAGCATCGGGATAATAAAGCCCTTGACCGCGATAATGACGACCGTAATCGCGACCAGGTGCCATGAAAACGGATGGATCAGACCGGGCAGAGTCCCGAGAATGACCCCCTGAACCGCCACCGCGCGAATGGAAAAAATCAGGCGGCTGGTGCCGAGCGAGATAAAGTTGATCAGCAGTACCAGGACAAGGAGTTGATCGGCCAGAGTAATCATATCAGTCACCTGATGACGAGCAGGGTTGAGAACGCCGCCAGAATGGTGGCGGCGACCAGCAATTGGGGAATGCGGATCAGACGGAGACGCGCCATGACCGACTCGACCGCTCCGATGACAACCGCCAGCTCCAGCATGGAGATGATGAACAGCCCCCAGTCAAGAAGAGGGTTGCCGGTCGAGTACGGCAGCGCCAGATGGACGAAAAAGGCCCCCAGCACAAAAAGCTTGAGCGCAGCGGCATACTGAATGATCGCAAATGCCGGGCCGCTGTGGTCAAGCACCATTACCTCATGGATCATGGTAAGTTCCAGGTGGGTGTTGGGATCGTCGAACGGGATCCGGCAGTTCTCGGCCAGGAGCACGATGAACATCCCGCCGACCAGAAGCAGCAGCGCGGCGCTGGTGTGCATCCAGACACCTATGCTTATGTTGACCAGCATCCCTGAGAGAGAATAAGAGCCGGACAGACGTGACAGGGTGATCAGGGCAAAAAAGAGGGTCGGTTCGGCCAGACATGAATAGGTCGCCTCCCTGGCCGACCCCATTCCTTCAAAACTTGAGCCGGTGTCAAGGGCGGCAGCCATCGTAAAAAAACGCCCCAGCGCAAACAGGTAGGCGTACAGGATCATGTCGCCGTCAAAAGAGATCGGCGAAGGGTGCGCACCAAATGGAATCAGCAGTGCGGCGACCGCAGCCGTCGCCAGTGCGACGATCGGTCCGGCACGAAAAACCCAGCTGGTAGTCGTGCTGAACACGGTTCCCTTCTGCAGCAGACGGAAGATGTCATAATAGGGCTGCAGAAACGGCGCACCGACTCTCCCGGCAAACGCCGCTTTCGTTTTGCCGATTACCCCCAGAAGCAGAGGCGGCATAACGAGCGCCAGAAAAATGTGGATTATGCTGTTAGTGATGATATTCGTCATGGCAGCTCCCACGCGGTCAATGTGCCCAAAGCATCAGAATAAGCAGGGTGGCAAAGATATATATCATATACACATGCATCAGGCCATGCTGCAGACGCATCAAAAAAGAGAACGACACCCCGGCAAGGGTAAAAA
Source organism: Dongiaceae bacterium (assembly GCA_035571735.1). GTDB lineage: Bacteria > Desulfobacterota > Desulfuromonadia > Geobacterales > Pseudopelobacteraceae > JACRCG01. Next base: position 24,500 of record DATNCC010000158.1, read on the forward strand.
TCGGTGCAATGACCCGTTCCAGAAGCGTTTCAGTCGGAACGTCACTGCAGTGCGATTTCCCTGGAAAAAGGCCGGTCA
>DATNCC010000159.1:0-2270 GCA_035571735.1 Dongiaceae bacterium
AGGATCTTCAGGATTTTTAAGGGCTCTGGTCCATTCATTCTATGATCTGAAGAACGTCGAGATTCACGCCCTGCATACCAAAAATATTGATGAAATAACCGATATCGATCACTCCCCGCTCCAAAAATCCCAATCCGAACATGGTGCTGCCAATATCAAACTGATCCTGTCTTGCAATGGCTTTTATTATTCCGATATTCTTTCCCGTGGCAGTAACCTGGCACTGCAGCGCATACTGGCTGATTACCGCGATCTGTCTGCCACCAGTATCCCATCAGAAGGGCTGGCGGCAAGAAACCGTCTGAAAGCAGGCATGTCCGAATTAAGAGTCCATCTGCAATCTTGTAACATGTAAGCAGACCCTGAAGGAAATCAGAGGAAGATGGAGTAACAGGCGCCAATTTCGGGTAAGTTTCAGCCCAGAAAAGGCAGGGAAAACATCAGCGTATAACCGTTTACCATGAGCAGGGTTCCACATGCCGCGGAGGCTGCGGAGATGCAGAACACCGCAAAGGAGCTGGCCAGGATGGCTATGGAAGACAAAACGATGGCGATCTGCAAAAAGGCTTCCGCGAAATCAAAATACGGGTCCTTTTTCATGGCAACATCGCGGGTCTCTTCCAGCTGTTTCGCTTTTGCCTCGATCTCTTTCTTCTCCAGAGCAAACCGGGCAGATTCCTTTTCCGCCAGGGAAAGCAGCTCGGCATATTGACGTCGCGCCTCAGGCCCCATTGCCTCTCCCCGTTCGGCAAGAAGAGCTCTTGTTTTCAGCGCCTCGACCCGGTAGGCATGCTCCCTCATTACTTTCGATTGATAAAAGGCCCAGTGGTTGGATGCCTGTTGTTGCGACAGCATCATATCCTTGCCGGCATTGTTGCCGCCCAGGGAGGTAATGGCCAGCAATACGGCATATAGTGCAGTCACCAGGGCTACCCGTCTGCCGAATCTGTTTTTGGCCTGTTCGGCAATTTCCTCGTAATCAGGTACCTCGATGTCAGCCATCGGTTACTCCTCGAATTCCTCAGTGATCGGAACGACTCTCCCATTTTCGCACCGGGACAGGCTCCGGCAAATAACTTTACCATAATTGCCGAGGATGGCCAAGCTGGCTCCTGTGCCTTTTCCGGGAATGCCAAAGGGGGCAGACTGCCTCAAAGCAGCTGCCCCCATCCTTGGATCACCAACTGCAGAAATTATTACAGGACCGCTATGGATCGACCTTGTAACGGGCCATCATGCCGGCCTTGATGTGGTCGTTGACATGGCAATGGAAGAGCCAGGTCCCGATGTTGTCGGGGGTCATGTCGGCCATTATCATCTGGGCCGGCAGGACGTCGACCACGTCGGTCCGCATCCCCCCCATGGTGAGCAGGGTGTTGCCGTGCCAGTGCGGTGTATGCAGGTCCACCTCGGTCCCCATGGACATCAGGTACCAGCGTACATTTTCTCCCTTTTTCATGGTCATGGCTGAGAGCGGCAGGTTGCCGTAGATATAACCGTTCATGGTGTGCTTCAGGTTCGGCTCCGGGTTGAAGCCGGCTCCTAGAATGACAGCATCGATGTCCGCCTGGCCGAGCTTGGTGGAGAGCAGGTTGTCGTTAAAATGGAAGCTGTCGTTCTCGTCAAAGACCTTGAACAGCACCACGAACTCCCGGTCGATCCCCTTCGCCCCGACCGGTTTCATGGCCCCTTTCTGGTAGACGATCATCGGGCCGATCAGGCCGGTATTCTCATCCTGGGGCTCGTTCACGTGGGAGTGGTACATCCACATGACAGAGGTGCCGTCGGCCGGTCCGGGGCCGGCGCGCTCCGGCACTTCCCAGGTGTAGGTGAAGCTGCTGCCTGGGGCAACACTGTTGCCTGCGGTGAAGTCGCTGGGGGCGCCGCTCACGTAGGCCGCCCCTTCGCTAGGCTTGTCGTAGAAGACGCCGTGGGGATGCACGGTGTAGCCGCGCCCCGTGTTGGTCTTGTTCTTGAAAACGACCTTGATGGTGTCGCCTACCTCGGCCCGGATTATCGGTCCCAGGGAACCAAGGTGCTGCCATTCGGGTGCGGTCGGCTTTTTGGTGGTGAAAGTGGCATCGGTGTATTCGAAATAGAGGGTCTTCTTGTACTGGGTACCGATCTGGACCGCCGCCGGATCCGCGGTGAAGTTGAGCGGGTTGGTGGCCGATGAAGCATTATCGAAGGCTATGCGCCGGGTCATGGTCGGAACCGCCGGTTCCTCGGCGGCAGCCGCCCCGGTGTAATTAGCAAATGGGATACCGCTG